>CALAZQ010000366.1 GCA_937926325.1 uncultured Planctomycetaceae bacterium
GACCTGTACACGACGGACAGACCCCGCGGCCCTTGCACGAAAACGCCACCAGAAAACCAACACACCACCGACATGCCAACGAATCGCACGAATGCGTGGGCTTCGTCACGTCACTGCTGCGGGGCACGGAGTGGGCGGCCACCGGCGGCGTGACGCTGCCCGTGCCCGACGACGTCCCCACGGCCGATGCGACTCGCCAGCGGTCGCTGGCTGCAGCGGCGCCGTAGGTGGGCCTCCTTTCGGCTGCACAAAAGATTGCACTTTTCGCAATCTTTTGTAGAGTCAATTGGATGCAGCCTCTCAAGCAACTTGCCCAAACCCTGCGGTCGCTCGCGGATCGGGAGCACTGTGTTTTTTCGGCCTCGGATTTGGCCGCGGCGGTGCCGGAGTGCAGGCATCTGCCGGGGCTCTTGTCTCGAGCCACGAAGGCCGGCCTCCTGAAAAGAGTCTGCCGCGGGATCTACCTGTATCCGGTGCCGGACTATCCGACGGGCCACATCTTGTTTCACGCGGCGGCCAGGCTGCGGGCTGGTGAGTTTAACTACATCAGTCTGGAGACGGTGCTCAGCGATGCCGGCGTCATCTCCCAAGTGCTGATGAACTGGATCTGTATCATGACATCCGGCCGCAGCCACGTGGTGGACTGCGGTGACTACGGCCACATCGAGTTTGTTCATACGGCCCAGCGGCCTGACGACGTCAGTGCCGAATTGACCTACGACCCAGACCGCCACCTCTGGCGGGCCTCGGTGCGGCAGGCGCTCCGCGACATGAAGGCCACACGCCGCAGCCTTGATCTCGTGGATGAGGAGGTGGTCCATGAGCTTATTTGACGAGCTTGTCGACGAGGCTCTGCGATCTCGTGGAGATCTTTCCTCACTCCGGCCTGTCGTGGAAAAAGAGCTGCTGCATCACGACATCCTCCGCGAAATGAGTGAGGCCGGCTTGCTCGCCGGGCTCACCTTTATCGGCGGAACCTGTCTGCGGGCCTGCTACGGTTCTCCACGGCTCAGCGAAGACCTCGACTTCACCGGCGGCAGCCATTTTCAACGCGGTGATCTGGCGGAACTCGGCTCGATCCTCACGGAGCGCTTGAGAACCCGCTACGAACTGCCGGTGCGGGTGAGCGAACCTGTGAAGACCGGAGGCAACGTCTCCACCTGGAAGCTCGTCATCGAGACGCGGCCCGGCCACAAGCATCTGCCCGCGCAACGCATCCACCTCGATATCTGTGCCATCCCCAGCCATGATCCCCACCCCATGATGCTCCGCATGCTGTACGGCATCGACCTTGGCACTTCCGGCCTGATCCTTCAGGCGCAGAGCCGGGAGGAAATCCTCGCCGACAAGATCATCGCGGTCGCCCTCCGGGAGAATCGCCTCAAGAACCGTGACCTCTGGGACATCGCATGGCTTGCCCAGCACGGCGTCGAACTCCCGGCCCACCTCATCCCATTGAAAATCCGCGACCACAAGCGTGAGGCGACCGATTTCATCACCCTACTCGAAGAGCGGCTCGCGACCCTCAACACGCAGCCCGAAATACGCGCAGCGTTCATGAAGGAGATGCGCCGTTTCCTGCCCGCTGCAATCGTCCGCGACACGCTCGAACAGGATTCCTACTGGGCCTATCTCACCCGCGTCGTCACCGAGTTGGGGCGCGAAGCCCTAAGCCTCTCCCAGAAAGCCGCAGGGCGCGAGCCCGCGGGATGACGCACCAGCCGGCGCCGCTGCAGGCCACCAGGCTCGCCCCCGGTGTTTCTGGTGTGGGGTCAACAGGAAGCCGTAGGGCGCAAGCCCGCGGGGTAGCCCACCAGCCGGCGCCGCCACAGTCAACCGGGCTCGCGCCCGGTGCTTTCTACTTTGGAGCCAGCAACATGGCACGCGTTTTTGCCGACCCATACGCCAGCCGTGGCAGGGAACGTTAGTTTTCGGGCCCGTTGACGACTCTAAATAGGCTAGGTTTTTCTGCCCTCCGAACACCACGGCGATGATCTGTCTGCGAGAATGTACCTACCGCGGCCTCATGTGGCTTGTTTTTGCATTCAACGCCGCCGGTGCCGTTCACGCCGCGGTGCCGTTCGAGGCCTTCGTCGAGAAGCACTGCCTGCGCTGCCACGGCCCTCAGGGAGAGGAGGCGGGGCTGCGAATCGACCATCTTTCGCGGGATTTCGCGGCCGGCGACGATATCCACCGCTGGGCCGAGGTCCTCGAACGCGTGAACTCCGGCGAAATGCCGCCGACGACGGAACCGCGGCCGACCCAGGACGACATTGCCGCCTTCGTCACGGGGCTTGACACCCTCTTGAAGAACGGGCGGGCGGCACGGATGGCGGCCCGTGCGCCCGTGTCGCATTACCGCCTGAGCCGCAAGGAGTATCAGAACACCGTCTACGATCTGCTGGGCGTTCGCTATGACGCAGCCAAGCCGGGGCAACTCAACGAAGACACGCTCTGGCACGGCTACGAGCGGATCGGCTCGGAACTCTCGCTGTCGCCATCGCACATCGACCGGTATTACCGCGCGGCGGAGATCGTCCTGGACCGGGCCCTCCCCGCCGAGTCGGTCGAGCCGCGGAAAATCCGTAAAACCGCGGCCGAGCTGCGGTATCGGGGTGGCAAAGACGCACAGGAAACGCTCGACCGCCTGGGCATCACGCGGCCATTGCGGTGCCTGATCGCCCCCAACGCCGTCAATGCCAGCAGCGCGCTCGCGCCGCAGTGGTTCGGGAAACTCGGGCCGGAGCATAGCGGGC
>CALAZQ010000367.1 GCA_937926325.1 uncultured Planctomycetaceae bacterium
GGCTGGACGGCCCGGAACCCGCCGCCGGAGCGGCACGATGACCGATCGCCCCGCCCCCGGCTGGCCGGTGCTGCCGTTTGAGCAGTACATGCTCGACGACGATCGCCCCGCGGCGCCGATGACCTTCACGGTCGTCTGGCGGCTCGCCGGCAGGGTCGACGGCGGTCGGCTGCGAGCCGCCGTCGCCGCCGCCTGCCGGCAGCACCCGCTGCTCGGCTGCCGTGTCGACCGCGGTCGCTGGGTGCCGGTCGCCGGCGGCGTGCCCTTTCGCCTGGTCCCGGCAAACGCCCCCCGGCCGGATCCAGAGACGATCGACCCCCGGCGGGACGCTTGCCTTCGCGTTGCGCTCGTCGAACCCGCTGCCGACGCCGGCGAGTGGGAACTGCGGCTCTGCTTCCATCATGCCGTCTGCGACGGCGTGGCCGCGATGGAGTTCAGCGGCGATGTCTTCACCGCCTATCGGGGCGGTTCGCTGAAGACCAGCGGCAGGGGCGGCAGCCGCCGCGATCCCCCGGTCGATCCCGGGCTGCTCGCCGACCGCGGCCGGCTCGAACGGCCGGTCGTGCCCGGGGCGACCTGGCGGGATGCGGTGCGGCACTTTTTCTCTGAAGGGAAGCTGTTTCTCGCCGATCGGGCTGTGGCGATTCCCGCGGCAGCCCCGCCGCTGCGGCCGGTGCCTGACGAGCCGCTGCCGGTTCGCTTTTCCGCCGCCGAGACCGCCACGCTGCGGCGGCTCGCTTCGGATTCCGAGGCGACCCTCAACGAACTGCTGCTCGCCGTCCTGATGACGGTGATCGGCCGGCACTGCCGACAGGCCGGGCCGCACCGGTCTGCCGCCTGGCTGGGGGTGGTCAAGCCGGTGAGCATGCGGCCGCCGCGGCCGGCCCGGCTGCCGGCGAGCAACGGCATCGGCTATGCGTTCCTCAGGCGGCCGCTGGCCGACTGCGGTGACTGGCGGACCCTGCTGCCCGGCATCGTCGCCGACACCCGGGCGGTGACCCGGCTCGGTTTGGCCGGCTGTTTTCACGACGCCCTGGCGGTGCTCTGCCGGCTGCCGGGGCCGCTGCGGCGGCCGCTGGTCAGGGCGATGCGGCCCGGCAGCTTTGTGTTCAGCTATCTCGGGGATCCGCTTCGGCGGTTTCCGCGGGAACTGCGGCGGGCGGTTGGAGCGGGTGATCACGGCGGCCGTCAGGCTGGCGGCCTCGATCTCGGCGACTGTCAGGTGGTCGACTTCTGCGGGGCGCCGCCGCCGCGGCCCGGCACCGAGTTGGCGATTTTGGCAAGCCTCTTCGGCCAGCGGCTCACCCTCTGGCTGCGGCCGAGTGCGGCCCTGAGGGCGGCGGCCGCCTGGCCGGCACTTGCAGCCGCCATCGACGGGTCGATCCGGACGCTTGTCCTCACCGAGCCGCCGGTGGCCGCGGCGGCGGCCCACTCACCACCGGCGGATCAACCGGTCGCCTCGCGGCGTGAAGCAGAACAGGCTGGCAAGTGAGATGATTCCGACGAGAAAAAACAGGCTGCTCGGCGCCGCCCCCCACCATTCGACCGCCGCCCGCAGCGCGGCATAGCTGCCGCCGGAGAGAAACACCGCGACCCAGTTGAGCCAGTTCTGCAGGGCCATCACCCGGCCCTTCTCAGCAGCCGGGGCCCGCAGTTGCACCTGGACGTGCAGCGGCACGACAAACAGGCCGCTGAGCAGGCCGACCGCTGCCAGGCCGACCGCTGCCCCCAGGTAGCCGCCGCCTTCAACCAGTCCCCCGCCCGGCCAGCCGATTGCGGTCTGTACCAGGGCCATGGCGATGGCGACCCGCCAGAGCAGCCGGGCGGGCAGCTCGTCGCGACACCACCACCCGGCGAGCAGGCAGCCGAGCACCACGCCGCCGGCGCTGGCGGCGAGCAGGCCGCTGGTCTGGAGATCGGAAACCCGCAGCTGGAGCTTTCCGATCGCATTGACCGCCGGCTGTACCGTACCGGCCAGCCACCAGAAAAAGGCATAGACCAGCAGGGTGTCGGCAAGCAGCCGGTCCGTTCGGATCGACTGCCAGGTCTGCCAGGGGATGGCCCAGTTCTCCCGCCGCCACGACCGGAAAGGTTGATTCGATTCGGTCGGGCCGATCTGCCAGGCGGCCGCCAGCCCGAGGAGGGCCAGGCCGACGCAGCAGCCGCCGATCCAGAGCGGGTGGGCGGCCCAGACCGTCAGCAGGCCGCCGGCCAGGGCGATGCCCCCCATGATGGCAACGTAGGCCAGCACCTGCATTCCCGCGTTGGCCCGGGCCAGCTGCCGCGGCGCGACCAGCTCGGCCAGCAGGCCGTACTTCACCGGGACCAGAAAGACCGTCTGGGCGGCCATTGCAAACAGTGCGACAAGCAACGCTACGCCACCGGTCCAGCCGGGGATTGCCAGCGCCAGCCCGCCGAGCAGCATGATCAGCACTTCGGCGGCCTTCACCGCGATGAGGACGGTCCGCTTCTCGTAGCGGTCGGCCACCGTGCCGGCGAGATTGGAAAGCAGCAGGAACGGAACCGCGAAGGCGATCAGAGCCGCCCCCTGGGCGTCACGGACCAGCGAGCCGTCCGCCAGCGGCACCGCGACCAGCCGGAGGAGCACCAGCTGCTTGAAGAACTGGTCGTTGAGCAGACTGAGGCCCTGGACCACCAGCAGCCAGGGCCAGTCAGCCCGGGTTGTCTGAGTGGCCATCACTTCCTCGCTCGGAATTGGCCGCCGCCCCGCCCGGCCGGCAGGCCTGCCGCACCGCC
>CALAZQ010000368.1 GCA_937926325.1 uncultured Planctomycetaceae bacterium
TGTCCGTGATCGCCCACGTGCTCGGCTGCTGCGAGGGAACGGTCTGCCGCCGCCGGCAGCGGATCGAAAATTGGCTTCGGGAAAACGCCCCCCCCCCCGCCAGTCCCTTCGGGGGGGCTACGCAAACACCACCGTCCGCCGGCCGTGAACGAAGACCCGATCCTCAAGGACCATCCGGACCGCCCGGGCGAGGACGAGCTTCTCGACGTCCCGCCCCGCCTGGGCCATCCGATCGGCTGAAAACCGGTGATCGACCGGAATCACATCCTGGGCAATGATCGGCCCGGCATCGAGTTCAGCCGTCACAAAATGCGCCGTCGCGCCGATCACCTTCACGCCCCGCTCAAAGGCCTGGCGGTAGGGGCTGGCGCCGACGAAGGCTGGCAGGAACGAGTGGTGAATGTTGATCAGCCTGCCCGCATAGCGGTCGACGAAGCCGGCCGAGAGGATCCGCATGTAGCGGGCGAGCACAATCACTGCCGGGTCGTCCTGGTCGATCGCCGCGGCCAGCTGCTGCTCGTGGAGTTCGCGGCTGACGCCGTCATGCGGCAGATGGGTGAAGGGCACCCCGAACCGTTCGACCAGCGGCCGGAGGCTGTCATGGTTGCTGATCACGCCGACGATCCGGGCCGGCAGGTCGCCGACGGCGTCGAGCAGCAGCAGTTCACCGAGGCAGTGCGGCTCGCGGCTGGCACAGATCACAATCGGCTGCCGCTCGCGGCTGGCCACCCGCACCGTCGCCCCGGCCGGTAGCACGGCAGCCAGATCGGCCTGCAGCCGCTCCACCGCTTCGGCGGCGGTTGCGGTCGCCGTCACCTCGGCCCGAAAGAAGAAGTGGCCCGCCGCGACGTCGACAAACTCTTGATTGCTCTCGATGTTGCACTGGTGCGCGGCCAGCACGCCGGTGATCCGGTGAATCAGCCCGACCTCGTCGGGGCAGTCGACCAGCACCACCTCGCGGAGCGACGGCTCGGCTGCTGGCTCGGCCACAGGCTGCTCAGGCACTGGCCACCTCCTTCATCGCGGCAGCCCCCTGCCGGGCGGCCCAGGCAGCCACCGGCCCCGGCACCCAGGCCAGGCAGACCTCTTCGACCGAGCTGCCAGTCTTGCGGGCCGGCACCTCGACCCGTTCAAGGCTGATCGTCTCGGGGTTGGCCTCGGCCTGCACCCGCTCGATGGCTGCGGCCAGTTCGTCTTCCAGCTGCTCTTGCGCGGCAATGACGGTTTCGAGTGCCTCTTCGGCCCGCGTCACATCGGCCTGCTGCCGGGCGGTGCGACTGGCCGACCGGGCCGACGTGGCCACGCGGCCCAGCGACCGGGTCGAGGCCCGGCGGCGGAGCAGGGCATCGAGAATCGCGGTGCCGATCGACACATAGGTCTGAAACGACTGGTGCTTCACGTCGGCTTGTTCCTTTTCGAGCTTCTGGCGAGCCCGCTCCACCCGGCCGGCGGCCGTCGCCAGCTTTTGTTCATAGCGGCTGCGAATCCGGTCGAGCTCGGTGTCCCGCCATTCCCGCAGCTGCTGGGCGACCCGCAGCCGAAAGGCCCGTTCAGTTTCATCGGGCTCTGAGACCGCATCGATCTGCGGCACCGACCACAGCGACAGCCGCTGCGTCCGCACCAGGCTGTCCCGCAGGCTGGTGGCCAGCGACCGATAGCTTTTGGCCGAGGCCAGCGGGCCGGGCAGGCTGCCGTAGCGGGCGGTGGTCGGCCGGTCGATGGTGGCGGGCTGCGCCGGCAACAGCACGGCGGCGTCCCAGGCTGGTGTTCCGGTTACGTCTGTTGCCGGTGCCAGGCAGCGGACCTCGCAGGTGCGGTCAACGCCGAACGACCGTTCGGAAAACCGCAGCCAGGCCCGGCCGAGGATGGCCGGCTGCAAGGTCGCCTCGGCAGTGTCGGGCTGGTCGGCCGCGACGAAGACCTCTTTGATGCCCGGCGGCAGCAGGGGCCGCGGGCCGCCGGCAGGCTCGGCAGCGGCGGAAGCAGCTGGTGCCGTCGCTGTCTCTGGAGCTGGTAATGCGGCGGCTGGCGGTGACGGCGGAGCGGTTGCCCCGGGCAGCCGGCTGAGTTCCTCTCGCAGCAGCGGCCCGCGGAGATAGGCCATGGTCCAGCGAGTCTCAAAAACCGTCTCGGCATCGCCGTGCACGCTGTGCATGAGAAACCGCCGCTTCCCCAGCCCGGAGAGCAGCCGGTCGAGGTCGCCGCGGTCGAGTGAGCGGCCGGCGGCGGCTGCCGCCCCTTCCAGCCCATCGAGCACCCGGGCCTTGTCGCGGGCGGTCTGCAGCCGGCCGAGAAACCAGAGGCCGGTGTTCGACAGGCCTTTGTAGTCAAGGTCGACCGGATTCTGACTGGCCAGCACCACGCCCAGCCCATAGGCCCGGGCCTGCTTGAGCATGGTCAGCAGCGGAGCCTTGCTCGGCGGGTTGGCCGTCGGCGGCAGATAGCCGAAGACCTCGTCCATCAGAAAGATCGCCCGCAGCGACGAGGTGCCCGGCTGCGACCGCATCCACGAGACGGTCTGGCCGGCCAGCAGCGTGACAAAGGCCATCCGCTGCGGCTCGGAGAGATGGGCGATCGAGACGATGCTCACCCGCGGCCGGCCAGCCTCGGTCCAGAGCAGTCGATCGACGTCGAGTGGCTCGCCGTCGAGCCAGACCTCAAAGCCGGGCGCGGCGGCCACGGTGTTGAGCTTGGTGGCCAGGGCGAAGCGGTCGGCGGCGGGATAGAAGTTTTCCAGGTTGAGAAAGCCGATGCGTTCCAGCGGCGGCTTGGGGATGGCCTGGATCAGCCGGCCGAAGTCGATCGCCTCGCCTCGCTGCCAGGCCTGATCGATGATTGCCGACAGCAGCACATGGTCGCGGCTGGTGCCGGGAGCGGCATCGATGCCGGCCAGGGCCAGAATGCCCGAAACGAGTGCCTCAATCCGTTCCCGCCAGGCCTCGGCATCGACGTGCTGCGACTTCTCAGGCGGCGTGAAACTGCCCAGCATCGCCAGCGGCCGGCCCGCCCGGCTGCCCGGCGTGTAGACCGCCATCTCGGCAGCGGCACGCAGCCGGGCGATGCGGTCGGCAGTCTGGCCGCTCGCCTCAAGGCCCTGCCGCCACTGGGCAGCGGTGCGGGCGGCAAGCTCCGCCGGCTCGATTCCTTCGCGGCGGGCCACTGCCGGATCGACCCAGGGCAGAAAGTCAGCTGGGGCAAGGTCGGGGAAGGAGAGCAGCAGGTTGGTCAGGTCGCCCTTCGGGTCGATCACCACCGCCGGGATGCCGTCGAGAGCCGCCTCTTCCAGCAGGCCGACGAGCAGGCCGGTCTTGCCGCTGCCGGTCATACCGACACAGACGGCATGGGTGGTCAGCCGGCGGGCATCGAGCAGCAGCGGCTCGGGCGTCGGTTCGCCGCTGGCCGGGTCGACCCGGCGGCCGAGATAAAAGATGCCGAGCCCCTCGATGGGCGATGCTGCGGCGGTGACGGCAGGCGATTCCATGCGAGTGCGGCCCGATGAGGCGGTGACCGGAAAGAGACCATTCCACCGAAAAAATACCACACCGGTTGCGACGGGGGGGCGCCACTTCAAACGTGATGCCTGTCCGGTCGCTCCCGCTCCCGGCTTCCAATGCACATCCGCACCATCAACCCGCGCTCCGACCGTCCACCGCCCACCGCGATCGACGAGCGAGGGGCTGCCCCTGCCCGCGAGCGAGCTCCGAAAGCAAGCGCAGCCCGGAGGGCGAAGCGCCGCGCACGGGCAGTGAACGGAGGCCCGGATGGCCGACGTGAACGTCCAGCGAGGGGGCAGGGGTAGCCCCGAGCGGATGGCTGCTCGGCTTCACCGAAACCGCCGACCTCGTATTGACCTCTCCTCAGCGGGCCTGCTGCCGCCAGTCTGCTTCGTGCCTTTCATGGTGAGTCGGTTTGGCCACAGCCTCAGAGCGTCTCGGCAAATCGAAAAGGCATCCGCCGACGACCGGGCCGGGGTGTGCCCGGATCCGGCCGCCGGCGGATCCTGTCGCCGAACGCCTCTCGACAACCGACTTGAAAATCTCACCGCCGCTGCCGCGGCCGGGCGGGGCGTACCGCTTCCCGACAGGCGGGCGGACTGGCAAGGGTGACCACGATCACCTCTTCGCCCGTGGCAGTGCTGATGTCGTGGTGAACGTTGATCGGTTCGGCTCCGGTCACCTCTCGCACCATCGCCTCGAGCGTCTGCCGGCCCGCCAGCACCAGATGGCCGCGAAGCTGCTTGAGCAGTTCGGCGGCCCGGCTGTTGCCGTTGTGATGCGACTCGATCAGCCGCTGTTCGGCGGCGGTCAGCACCCCGTCGAGATGGACGAAGAGTTTGTTTTCAAACAGGTGCGTATGCACCCGCCGCGGGCCGCGGCCCATGTATTCCTGCTGGAAGCGAGTGATGATGTCGCAGATCGCCGCTTCGATTTCACCCTGCGATCGCATCGTTCACTCCCAAGATCGGTGGTGCTCGGCGGGGCGAAGACTGGCCGGCACCGGGACGCGAATCCCTCCCGCCCCGGTGCCGACCGAAGCCTCCCTCGCCCAGAACCGCACCCCCTCGCTGGTGGGGTTCTGGCTGCCCATTGTTTCGGCTGACCGGCGGGCTGGCCGTGAATCTTTTTTCCGGGGGAAGTGTCCGGCGACCGCTGAAGGTAATTCTGCTGCGGCTGGCTCGCCGGGCTTGGTCACGGCCTAACCCACAGTCAGCCAACCGCTTGCGCCGTGGCAGGCCCCGGCTGCCCAGCCCGGCTGCAACCAGTCGCCGCTTGCCCTTGCCAGCCGGCAGTCAAGGATGCCAACAGGTTGCCTGGGGGAAGAAAAGTTCGACTAACAGTCGCACCCCCGAACAGTCGCCTCGCCGGACCGCACGGTATGCGGACCGGCCGCAAGAATGCCTCGAACCCGCAGGGATGCCGCCATGGACTGGCTCGCTGTTTCGTTTTCTACCCGCACGCCCTCCCGCCGCCGGTCCCGCACCAGCTGCCTGTCGGCCGAGTCGCTCGAGCCGAGGCAGCTGCTGACCGCCGCGCCGGTGGCGACAGCTGGACCGGCACTGCCCGACTGGGTGGCCGACATCGACGCCGGCATCATGCCGGCAGTGCGGGACGACTATTGGGTCGGCCGCTGGGACACGGCGGTCGAGAGCCTGCCGGTCGAGGTCAGCCCCGGCTGGAAGCTGGACGCGATCAGTCGCCGCAGCTTTGCCCTCCACGCCCCGGGAGCCTCGGCTGTCGAGGTCTTCGGCTGGGCCGCCGATCAGCAGGCCGTCGCCTGGATCGAGCCCGACGTCATCTTCCGGCCGGCAACGGTCGACGATCCGCTGTTTGCCGACCAGTGGGCACTGGAAAACACCGGGCAGTATTACGGCACCGCGGGCATCGACATCGCTGCGGCCGAAGCCTGGCAGCTGACGACCGGCAGCCGTGAGGTGGTCGTGGCCGTGATCGATTCAGGGATCGACATCAATCATCCCGACCTGGCGGGCAACATCTGGACCAACCCCGGGGAGATTGCCGGCAACGGCATCGACGACGACGGCAACGGCTTCATCGACGACATCCACGGCTGGGACTTTGTGGACGACGACAACCTGCCGCTCGACGGGTATGGCCACGGCACCCACATCGCCGGCACGATCGGCGCGGTGGCCAACAACGGCATCGGGGTGGCCGGCGTCGCCCCGCAGGTCTCCCTGATGGCCCTGCGGTTTCAGGACGATCGCGGTGCCGGCTACACCAGCGGCATGCTCGCGGCCCTCGACTATGCCACCCGGATGCGGCGGGACTTCGGCATCAACATCGTCGCCTCGAACAATTCGTGGGAAGCGGGAAACTTCTCGCTGGTGGTCGAGGCAGCCATCCGGGCCCATGGCGAGGCGGGCATCACCTTCGTGGCCGCTGCGGGCAACGACGGCCGCGACACCGACCTCAGCCCCGCCTATCCCGGCGGCTACGACCTGCCCAACGTGATCGTGGTCGGCTCTCACAGCTCCAGCGGCAGCCTTGCCGGCAGCTCAAACTACGGGTCGGCCTCGGTCGACCTGGCCGCGCCGGGGCTGGCGATCAAGTCGACGCTGCCCGGCGGCAATTACGGGATGCTCTCGGGCACCTCGATGGCGGCGCCGCATGTGACGGGCGTGGTCGCCCTGCTGGCGGCAGCCAAGCCCGGCATCTCGATGGCAGAGATTCGCGGGGCAATCCTCAACGGCGTGACGCCGACGGCCGAACTGGCCGGCAAAGTCGCCAGCGGCGGCCGGCTGAATGCCTTTGCGGCCCTCGGCCTGTTGGGTGATGTGGAAACGCCACCGCCGGAGCCGGCGCCCGAGCCTGCACCTGAGCCTGCACCTGAGCCTGCTCCCGAGCCTGCTCCCGAGCCGGCACCTGAGCCGACGCCTGAGCCGGCGCCTGAGCCGGCGCCCGAAGCAACCGTCATCCTGCCGCTGGAGGAGCGTTTCCTGCAGGACAGCCCCGAGCCCGACCCCACGGTCTGGCAGCAGCAGGAGGGCAGCTTTGCCGTGCTCGACCAGACGGCCGTCTCGACCGACGAAATGGACTCAACGATGACGGTCCGGAGCGAGCCGGTGGCTGACGTTTCCCTGCGATCCTTCGTCGATCTTCGCAGCGGCGGCAAGCGGGCCCGCCTAATCGCCCGGCAGGTCGCCCCCGACACCTACTACAGTGCCGAGCTGGTCGTCACCCGCAAGGGCCAGATGGTGCTGATCTACCGCTATGAAAACGGCCAGCGGATTCAGCTCGGGGCTCGCAGGGCTCCCAAGCGAATCGGCCGACTTGAGTTTCACCTACGGGGCAGCCAGTTGTCGCTCTATTTTCGGCGGGAACTGCTCGTGCAGGTCAACGACAGCGTGATCGCGGCGGCCGGCACGGTCGGCATCAGCGCCAAGGGGGCGGGCGTGAAGTTTGCCAACTTTTTTGCCGAGGTCTGATTGAACGGATCTCGGCTGTCGCCAACTGTCTCTGAACGCAGATCATCCAAGACAACACCGCTCCTCGGCCGCAAACTCAACGCAGTCCACGCAGTTTTCTTGCGTGCCCCAGACTTCGCAATATACTTCCAGCGTTGCGTGAGTGACCGCCCGCGATGCACCGCCACCCAGTTCGGCGGGATCGTGTTGCGGAGGCTGCTGCCGCAGCACACGCCACGAACAAACACGACGGAAGACGAGACGAGGGGCAGTCCGGCAACAGCGTCCGGAGGGTCCGTCGCAGCGTAAGCCGGTGTGAGAAGGCAGGATGTCCCCTGCCCTTTCGCACCGGCTTTTTTTGTTTTTGTTTCTGCCGGGTCCGCCCCCTTGGGGGCTGCCGGCAGAGAAGGAAACGACGCGATGACAGCGACTGCCACCAGCCCCCTGCCCCGGAGCAATTCATGCCGCCGACGCCATCGATCAGCATTGCCGCCCCAATTCCCACCTCTCCGGCATCCAGGAAAAATCGGCCTGGGCCGGCTCGGGCTGCGTTGCCCGCCCGGCAGGCCGGCAGCCAGACGGTGGGCCGGCTCGTGGCCCACGCAGCCGCCGACTTTGAGCAGCGGCTGCTCGGCCGGCCGCCCCGGCAGGTCACGGTCACCGTGGGGACCGGGCTGATTGTGGTGAGCCTCCAGCAGTCGCTGGCCGCGATCGAGCGCGAGGTGGCCAACGACCCAGCCGGCAGCAGCCGGGTTCAGAACTTTCACCACGAGCTGTTTACCGAATCACGACCGGCCTTCCGCGACCATGTCGCCGCCCTGACCGGCGTCGATCTGGCGGCTGGGGTTCTCGACATCGACCTCGAGACCGGCTGCCTGCTGAAAACCTTCAGTACGGGGCCGGCAATCGATCTCTACCTGTTTGGCCCACCCACGCCGCTGCTGGGGCTGCCGATCGACTGGCACGTGCATGCCGAGGCGATGCGGCGGCAGACCGTCAGGCAGGCCATTCACACAACTGGCTCAACGGAGGCGGGGGGCAACGGAGCCCTCTGCGACTGCTCGCAGTCATGAAGGACCGTCAACCATGAAGAGGTGACCCATGTTGGTACTGACACGAAAGAATCGCGAGAGCGTGATCATCGGGCGTCCCGAGGATCTGGAAGTGATGCTCGAAATCACCGTCCTGGAAATCGAGGGGGGCCGGGTCCGGCTCGGCTTTGAAGCCGATACCCGGATGCCGATCCACCGTCGCGAGGTCTGGGACCGCATCTGCAACGGCGAACTCAACGGCAGCCCCGTAGCAGCGGCGGCAGCCGCCCGTGGCCGCTAGCTGCCCGCGCAAGAAGCCAATCATGCCCCAGTCTGCCGCCGTGGGCGGCAGACTGGACGTTGTCACCGTTCAGCGATGCCGCACGGCTGCGGCTGCCGGTGGCCGGTCACCAGTTTTTCCCAGGGAGGTCCATCTGTGCGAGCGGAGGTGCTCCGTGAGATCCCAAGGCGAAATCGAATCGGCCGTCTGCGACGGCATTTCCCGTTTTCAGCAAGAATTTATCGGCCGCGGGCCGAGTGACATCCACGCCCACCTGGTCGGCTCGCTGCTGGTGGTTCGGCTGCATGGGGTGCTGACCCCGGCCGAGCGGCAGTTGATCAGCCCGCAGAAGCAGCGGCAGCCGGTGGGCACCAATGGTGCGGCAACGGACGGAACTCCCCTGAAGGCGGCCACTGGCCAGGATCAGGACAACGGTCGCTCCCTCCTGAAGCAGGTACGGTCGCACATGATCGCCACCGGGAGGCCGCGGCTGCAGACGATCGTGGAGGAGGCGTCGGGCGTCGGGCTGGTGAGTGTCCACCACGACATTTCGACCGTGACGGGCGAAGAGTTGTTTGCCTTCTCACTGGACCAGCCCCCCTCCTGCCGACCGAAAAAGACCCTGGCTCGAGCTGGCCGCAGCCCGCTCGGGTAGCCCCCGTGGCCGGTGACGGGCCGCGAACGACGACCCAGCCGGCGGCTTGAGGGCGGCAGGGCGAGCCGTCTTGCACGGGGCAGGCGAAACCGTACACTTGTTCGGTTCGCGGTCCAGAAGGGTCGCTAGTGTAGCTCAATTGGCAGAGCAGCTGATTTGTAATCAGCAGGTTGCGGGTTCGAGTCCCGCCGCTAGCTCACGACGCAGCTGGATGGAAGCCCGCCGACAGGGAGCCTCGGGATGGCCGGAGCGAAATGTCGGCCTGCGGCTGCATTAACCGGGCCGGAGCCCAGGCTCGAAACTGGCCCACGGCAAGAATCGACAGAAAAAGCAACCGATTCGCGACCCGAATCAGTCTGCGGAAACGAAACCAACTGGAAAACCAACTGGAAAAAGGAGAGCAGCACGGTGGCGGGGTTGGTCGATCTCGTCGATCGGTGGCGGGCGAACCGGCCAACAGGATCGTCTCGGTAAACAGCGAACCAACGAACGTACCGGACAACGCGGAGGGGAGTTTCCCGAGCGGTCAAAGGGGTCAGACTGTAAATCTGATGGCACTGCCTTCGCAGGTTCGAATCCTGCACTCCCCACTTGCCCCCGTGACAGTCGGCCTTCGATGGAGGCCGAGGAAACCTTTCCGGCGGACCGTCCCGCGGATCAGCAGAGAGGCCGACCGCGGGTGTAGCTCAATGGTAGAGCAATAGCCTTCCAAGCTAAAGACGAGGGTTCGATTCCCTTCACCCGCTTTTCCGCCCACCCGCCGTGCCGCTCACCTGAACCACCCGACGAGGCAACCGACTTCCCAGAAACACCAGGTACATTGGCTGCTGTAGCTCAGTGGTAGAGCGCGTCCTTGGTAAGGACGAGGTCATGGGTTCAAGTCCCATCAGCAGCTCTGCGGCAGCTCGACCGGGCTTTGACCGAACGGGTTTTGCCCCCATGAAAGATATTTGACGATACAATCCGGCTCGGAGGTTTCCGAACGGACTGAACAAACGGTTTGTTTTTCAACGAGCAGGCAATTGAGCCTGCACCCCTTCAACGAGGAAAGGCCGAGGAAAAGAGCATGGCAAAGGATACTTTTGAGCGAACAAAACCCCACGTCAACGTCGGCACGATCGGGCACATCGACCACGGGAAAACGACGCTCACGGGTGCTCTGGTCGCCGTGCAGGCGGCAAAGGATCTGGCCGTGGCGAAGAGCTACGCCGACATCGCCAAGGGGGGTACGGTCCGTGACGAAACCAAGACGGTGACGATCGCGGTCAGTCACGTTGAGTATGAAACCGACAAGCGACACTACGCCCACATCGACTGCCCGGGGCACGCCGACTTCGTCAAGAACATGATCACCGGGGCGGCCCAGATGGACGGGGCGATCCTCGTGGTGAGTGCCGCCGACGGCCCGATGCCCCAGACCCGCGAGCACATTCTGCTGGCCCGTCAGGTCGGCGTGCCGGCGCTGGTCGTGTTTCTCAACAAGGTTGACCTCGTGGACGATCCCGAACTGCTCGACCTGGTCGAAATGGAAATCCGGGAGCTGCTGAGCAAGTATGGCTACCCGGGCGACGACATCCCGATCATTCGGGGTGCCGGCAAGCCGGCCTACGACAGCCCGGCTGACCCCGAGGCCAGCAAGTGCATTTCGGAGCTGCTCGATGCGGTCGACAGCTACATCCCCGAGCCCACCCGCGAACTCGACAAGCCCTTCCTGATGGCGGTCGAGGACGTCTTCTCGATCGAAGGCCGTGGCACCGTCGCCACCGGCCGAATTGAGCGGGGCGTCGTGAAGGTGGGTGATGAGGTGGAGATCGTCGGACTGAAGGAAAAGGCTGACAAGACGACTGTCACCGGCGTCGAGATGTTCAAGAAGGTGCTCGATAGCGGACAGGCCGGCGACAACGTCGGCTGCCTGCTGCGAGGTGTCTCCCGTGATTCAATCGAGCGTGGCCAGGTGCTGGCCAAGCCCGGTTCGATCAACCCCCACAAGAAATTCGAGTGCGAGGTCTACGTCCTCTCGAAGGAAGAGGGTGGCCGGCACACGCCGTTCTTCGCCGGCTATCGGCCCCAGTTCTACTTCCGGACGACCGACGTGACCGGCTCGACCAAGCTGCTGGGCGGCGTCGAGATGGTTTCGCCCGGTGACAACGTAAAAATGGAGGTCGAACTGATGGTGCCGATCGCCATGGACGACGGTGTCCGCTTCGCTATCCGTGAGGGTGGCCGGACGGTCGGTTCTGGCATCGTTACGAAGATCCTTGAATAGATCGGACCGGCACGTTGGCCTCGGCAATCCCGGGGCCGACGGCCGGCACGTCGAACATGCGGGGCTTGGCAAGCCGGGCGACCGCATGGCCTTAGGGGTGTAGCTCAATTGGCAGAGCGCTGGTCTCCAAAACCAGAGGTTGCGAGTTCGATTCCCGCCGCCCCTGCTGATCGTCCGGCCGCAGCGGATTGATGAGGCAGATGGATCGTCCGTCTGCTGCGGCAACCGGAGCCGGAGGGATGTCGTTCGGACAACCACGCGGCTGCGGCTGCCATCGCTGACAGGGTTCACGCCAGAGAGCACCGCATTTTTCGCAGACAGCAGACAAGGGCAGCACAACGGCATGGCAGGATCGCAACAACGGGCCGCTTCATCGACATCGTTCTGGGGTGGCCTTCTGAGCTTCGCGCTCTACAAGCGGCAGCAGGGCCGCGTGACCCGGCAGGTGACGTTCGCAGCCATCGGCTTGGCGATCGGGCTTGGCATCTGGCGGTTGGCACAGGTCCTGCCGCTCTGGCTGGGCGGCGACGCAAGCAGTTCCTTTGGTGACGAACTCGGGCTGGTACGGTTTCTGGTGCCGGGCGTACTGATGGCGGCCGGCATCTGGCTGGCCTTTCGGATTGTCAACACCCCTGCCGTGGCCGACTTCCTGATTGCGGTCGAAACCGAAATGACCAAGGTGTCGTGGCCAACCCGCGACGAGGTTATTCGCAGTTCCATCGTGATCATTTTCATGATCTTCGTTTTGGCCGGCATTCTGGCGGTGTACGATTTGTTCTGGTGGTTTGTGCTGCGGGCCCTCCAGGGCTGAAAACCGCTGCCTGCCAATCTTTTCCAAGGCTCCAAACGACAGCTCCTGATGCCGATGCACGACCACGACGCCCCATCGCCTGCCGACCCGACTGCTCTCGACGCTCCGGCTGCCGACGAAGAATCGGCAACGGCGGCTTCCAAGCCGGTCAACCTGCCGGACGACGACGGCCCCCATGACCCGGAACAGCCTGCACCTGCCGAATCAGCACCTGCCGAATCGGTGGATGCTGCTCCGTCACCGGTGGTCGACGAACTCGACGATGATGACGACGACGGCCCCGTGGAACTCGAAGACCCGTTTTCGGGAAGTGAAGACGCCCAACCGGTCATGCTCGAGGGCGATGAGGAAGAGGCGGAAGAAGGCCAGCCTTCGCTCGCCGACATGGACTGGTACATCCTGAAGGTCCAGAGCAACCGCGAAGACTCGATTCGCGACACGCTGCTGCGACGGATCTCGATGCAGGGCATGGATCGTTGGTTCGGCGAGGTGGTGGTTCCAAAGGAGCAGGTCACCGAGTTCAAGGGGGGCAAGAAGCGGGTTGTCTGGCGAAAGCTCTACCCCGGCTACATCCTGGTGAACATGGTGCTGAATGATGAAACCTGGTTCCTGGTGCGGGAAACCGGCGGCATCGGCGACTTCACCGGATCAGGAGGCAAGCCCAGCCCCATGCTGCCGCAGGATGTCGCCAAACTCCTGCACAAGGCTGAGGAGAAGGCCGACGAGACACCGAAGCTGAAGATCAACTTCAAGAAGGGTGATCGCGTCAAAATCAACGAGGGCACCTTCGAGAACTTTGAGGGCGAAGTCGAGCAGATCGACGAGGCGAACGGCCGGGTTACGGTCATGCTCAGTATTTTTGGTCGTTCCACCCCCGTCGATATCGAATACTGGCAGATCGAGACCGTGTAGCGGTTTGCCGCGGCGGGGAAAGCCACCGGCGTCGGCCCGTCACCGGCAGGCAGGCCGATTGCCCGCTCGGGAAAACCCGGCCTCCTTGTATCGCCGGCTCGGGGGCGGCAAAAGTCTCGTCGCGGGGCGAGGATACGCCCAACGCT
>CALAZQ010000369.1 GCA_937926325.1 uncultured Planctomycetaceae bacterium
CCGCAGCTGCCGAAGGCCTTCGAGAGGGTCGCCATCCAGATGTCGACGTCGGCCGGATCGACCCCGTAGTGCTCGCCGATGCCGCGGCCGGTCTGGCCCATCACGCCGAGTGAGTGGGCCTCGTCCACCATCAACAGCGCCTTGTGCCGCTTGGCGAGGCCGATGAACTTGGGCACATCGGCATAATCGCCATCCATGCTGTAGATGCCCTCGACCACCACCAGCACCCGCCGGTACTGGCTGCGAAGCTGGGCCAGCATCGCCTCGGCGGTCTCATAGTCATTGTGCGGGAACGGCCGCCGCCGGGCCCCGGAGAGCACCGCCCCCTGCAAGAGGCTGTTGTGGGCAAAGGCGTCGTGCAGCACGAGGTCGCCCGGGCCGACCACATGGCCGATCACGGTCTCGTTGGTGGCATGACCACCGACCAAGGTGACCGCATCTTCGGCCCCGATGAAGTCGGCAAACTCCCGTTCGAGCTCCTGGTGGATGGTCTTCTCACCGGAGACCAGCCGGCTGGCTGAGACACTGGTGCCAAAACGGTCGAGGGCCTCTTTCGCCGCCGCCGTCACCGCCGGGTCGCCCGACATGCCGAGGTAGTTGTACGAGGCCCAGCTGATCAGTTCGCGGCCGCCGATCATCGTCCGGTCGGTGGTCTTGCCTTCGTGGACGCTGAAGTAGGGATTCTCCAGGCCGGCGTCACGGACCATCGCGAAGTTCTGCTCGAGCGCCCGAACCTCGGGGAACTCCTCAATTTTGTAAGCGTCGGGCGTGATCTCAGCCACCACCCGGGCCGCCTTGGCCTGCTTGTGGCCCTCCATCGGCATGTGGTCGAGGATCGCCTCGGTGACCTCGCGGCAGGTCTCGATCGTGGGCAGCACCTGCTCAGGAAAGCGTGCCCCGAAGGCCTCTTCCAGGCTGGCGACAATCTCCATTCGCTCGAGTGAGTCGAGGCCGAGTTCAACGATGTTGGTGTCGAGGGTCAGGCTGCCGGCCCGGTCCTTGGCGATCCGGCGGACATGGTCAAACACCGTCTGGACAACCTCAGCCGGCAGTTCCCGGTCGGGCCGGTGGCCGGCGGTGTCGCCGATCGGTCGCTGCCGAGCCAGCCGCGGAGCCTCCGGGGTCGGCTTATCCACCGCCGCCGCCGGTGACGCCTCCAGCCAGCCGATGTGCTGTTCGATGACGGCCAGGCTCTCGTCGAGAAACTGCCGGCGGCAGGCATGCCGCTGGATTTTGCCGCTGGAGGTTTTGGGAATGCTGTTGGGGCGGACGAGAACAATCGCCTCGGCGGCCACCTCGTGCTCGGTCGCCAGCCGCTTGCGGATCGTCTCGAAGGCGGCTCGAAGATCGGCGGGGTCACGCTTGCCCCGCTCCAGTTCCGCGACGATCACCACCCGTTCGCGGTCGTCGATCTCGACGGCAAAGGCAGCCACCGAGCCGGGGCGGACAAGCCCACTGGCTTCTTCGACCGCATGTTCGAGATCCTGCGGATAGTGGTTCCGTCCCCGGATGATGATCAGGTCCTTCAGCCGACCGGTGACGAACAGTTCGCCGTTGTCGAAAAAGCCGAGATCACCAGTTCGCATGTATGGGCCAGGATTCGGCCGCCAGCGGCCCATCCGACCGGGGGCATCGGCGGTCGGCAGGGCCAGCATCGCCCCAAACGTTTCGGCCGTCTCTTCCGGCCGGTTCCAATACCCCTGAGCGACGCTTGGGCCGCTCACCCAGATCTCGCCAACCCGGCCCGGTGGCAACGGTTCGCGGGACTGCGGGTCGACGATCAAAACGTCTTGGCCGTCGAGTTCACGGCCACTGCCGACCAGCCGGCGGGCCGCGGTGTCGTCGTCGCCACGCAACTGAACCGTACCGGTCTCCACCGACAGGGGGTCAAAGTTCCGCACCACCGGCTGCTCAAACTTCATGCCCCCGGTCACCATCAGGGTGCTTTCGGCGAGGCCGTAGCAGGGGTAGAAGGCCTCTTTGCGGAAGCCACTGACAGCAAAGGCCTCGGCAAAGGCCGCCATCGTCTCGGCCCGCACCGGCTCAGCCCCGTTGAAGGCCAGCGACCAGCTCGATAGGTCGAGGGCGGCCCGCTGCTCGGGCGTGGTCTTCCGGACGCAGAGCTCATAGGCAAAGTTCGGGCCGCCGCTGATGGTCGCCCGGTACTTGGCGATGGCCTGCAGCCACCGCAGCGGCTTCTGCAGGAAGGCCACCGGCGACATCAGCACGTTGAATTTTCCACCGTAGAGCGGCACCAGAATGCCGCCGATCAGCCCCATGTCGTGAAAGCTCGGCAGCCAGAAGACGCCCGACTGGCTGCGGGTGATTTCAAAGGCCTGCATGATCCGCAGCGAGTTGTGCAGCAGGTTTTCATGCGAGAGCATCACTCCCTTGGGAGTGCCGGTCGAGCCACTGGTGTATTGCAGGAAGGCGAGGGTCTCGCCATCAATATCGGGCCGGTCCCAGCGGTCGGACCAGGCCGGCTCGAGCTCGCTGTCAACCTTCCAGACCAGGTGTTCAAGACTGGGGGCTGACGCCTTGAGGGCATCGAAGCGGTCCAGCACGTCGCGGGTGGTCAGGGCAACCGAGGCGTCAGCATCGGCAGCAATCGCCTCGATCCGTTCAACCGACCGGTTTTTTCGGGGCGGATAGGCAGGGACGGCGATCGAACCGCCGTACAGGCAGCCCATGAACGCAGCAATGAAATCGAGGCCGGATGGATAGAGCAGCAGGACCCGCTTGCCCGCCATTCCCTCCTGGATCAACCAGCCACCAACCGCGCGGGCCTTCCGGTCGAGTTCCGCATAGGTGATGTTGAGTTCTTCGTTTTCGCCATCGACCAGAAACGTGAAGGCTCGGTCATGCGGCCGGTAGGCCGCTCGCTGGCGGAGCAGGTCGACGATTGTCGGCGCAAAGGAGCCTTCCGAAGGCGGGATGGGATTCACGACAGAAGGGCTCTCCAAACCAGCAGCCGTGGCGGGGGCACCGCCTTTCAGCCGTATCGGTATCTGTTGCCGGTGAACAGCGGCCAGCCCTGGCCGACATTCGCCGTGGAGTGCCCCGCCGCGTGCCGAGGGCTCTGCCGGGGCGTTCAGCGTCGCATCCAGCGACGCCAGGGCGGTGTCCGCAGACAACTTGTTTCAAAAGAAACGTCGGCAGGAAGCGACATCTCTCCCTAGAGTATAGGCCCCGGCGCGTCCGAATCAGTAGTTTCGGTACGACCGGACCCGGCTCCCGACCCGATCAGGCCCAGGTGCGGCCGCTCGCCCGTTCAGCCCGGGGCACAAAGCCACCAAGGAGGCCACCGATCAGATCCCACCGATCGTGCCGCCGAACCTCAATATCGCCTTGCTCGTTCACCCGGACGAGGCAGCTGTCGGTCAGGCCGGCCCGCTGGAGTTCATCGGGGGAGACTTCGCCGGGCTCGACCATGCTCATGAGGGCGTGACCGGTCATTTCGATGAATCGCACGTCGTCTCCTCTTTCCATCGCGGCCTTACGAATCAGGAGGCGATACCCCTCCGATCGCCGGCATTGTGTCGGCTGGAGGGCTCGGCTGCAAATCCTGCCCTCTCATTCGCTGGCGGCAAACGCTTGTTGGAGGGCGACGAATGTCTCCGGGGCAAGTTCCTCGGCCCTGATCGACCGGTCGAAGCCAAAGGTTTGATACAGCCTGGCAACCCGCTCGACCGCAGCCGGCTGCTGCTTGCCGCCAGCCAGCCGGATCAGCACGCCCCGCAACAGTTTCCGCCGGTGACAGAAGATGTCGCGGACGAAGGCATGAAACCCAGGGAGATCAGCAATGGCCTGCCGCCGCTTCGGCTCGAGGTCGAGCCGAACGATTGCGGAGTCGATTTTGGGTCGCGGCCAGAAGGCACTCGGGGGTAGCACCCGGACGATTTCGCCTCGGCACTGAGCCCCGACCCAGACCGAAAGGGCGTTGTACGACCCGCTGCCGGGAGTCGCGATCATCCGCTCGGCCATTTCCCGCTGCACGGTCACCGTGGCTGCATCGAAGGGGCGAACCAGCAGCAGATTCGAAATGACCGGCGTCGCAACGCAGTAAGGCAGGTTGGCAACCAACAAGAACCGTCCGGTGCGGCCCTCAGCCTGCCGGGCCGCCACGGCCGCATCGAGGGCAGCCAGCACCGCCGGGGCGAGCTGATGCTTGCCGGCCAGTACATCCCCCTCGACCAGTTCGACATTCTCGCAGTCGATCAGTCGGTCGCGGGCGAGGGTTGCCAGCCGCGGATCGATCTCGGCCGTCACCACTCGAAAGGCGGCCCGCGATAGCCGCTCGGTGAGGGCCGCCGTGCCGCTGCCGACCTCCAGCACGATGTCGTCGGGTTCGATGCCAGCCGTGCGTTCGAGCAGGTCGAGCAGGTTGAGATCGACCAGAAAGTTCTGCCCCCGGCGGGCATCGATCGAGAAGCCGACGTCACTGAAGAGTTTTTTCAGGTAGGCGGTGGTCTGGCGTGCCGCCTGGGCTGCTGCCGGATCAGCCGGCGGCGTGCGGGGGCGGCTGGGACGCGGCGGCCGACGCCCTGGGCGGGCTGGCTTTGCCGAGCTGCCGGGCCGGCCGGAGCCCCGGGGCGGCTTCGCGGCGGGACGTTTCATGCCCGGCACTCCAGCCAACGGCCGACGTACTTGGCCACCAGGTCGGTCTCGAGATTCACAGCGTCACCGGCCACGAGGCTACCGAGGGTTGTCACCGCCAAGGTGTGAGGGATGAGGGCGACGCTGAAGCTGTCTTGATCGACAGTGACCACGGTCAGGCTGACGCCGTCGATGGTGATCGAGCCCTTGCCGACCATCTGGGCCAGCAGGTCGGCAGCGGCGGTGAACCGACAGGTGGCCCAGTCCTGCTCATCGACCCGCCCGGCCAGCTGCCCGACGCCATCGACATGGCCGGTGACCAGGTGGCCGCCGAGCCGGTCGGAGAGCCGGAGCGATCGCTCGAGGTTGACGCCGTCACCGACGCCGCGGCTGCCGAGCGTCGTCCGGGCCAGCGTTTCGGGGCCCAGCTGAAAGGCCAGCCGCGGGCCATCGCAGGCCACGACCGACAGGCAGCAACCGCTGATACAGATGCTGTCGCCGATGAGTACGCCCTCGGCAATCGGGCCGGCATCGATTTCCAGCCGCAAGCCTGGTGGCTCGGGTGTGGCTGCGACGATGCGGCCGAGATGTTCGACGAGGCCGGTGAACATGAGTGGTTCGGGGGTGAGCGGACGAGGGCAGTTCGTATCGAGAGCCGATTTGCGGACCATTATTAACAACTGCTTCCGGCAGCGACTCCGGGTGAGGGTATCCCGACTGGCAGCTTCCGGCCACACCCTTGCGTGCCAGCCGGCTGTCGGCACAATTGCGGTGCTTTCGTTGCCCGCCCGCACCGCCCCAGCCAGGAGCCCATCATGTCCACAATTGTTGACGTCCACGCCCGCCAGATTCTTGATAGCCGCGGAAATCCCACCATTGAGGTCGATGTCAGCCTGGCCGACGGCACCTTTGGACGGGCGGCAGTCCCCTCGGGGGCCAGCACTGGAGCTCACGAGGCCTGGGAAAAGCGGGATGGCGACAAGGACGTCTACCTCGGCAAGGGCGTGCTCGAGGCGGTTGAAAACGTCAATAACCGGATTGCCGAAGAACTCGAGGGCTGTGACGCCCTCGACCAGACCGGCATCGATATGCGGATGCTCGAACTCGATGGCACGCCCAACAAGAAGACCCTGGGTGCCAACGCCATTCTCGGGGTTTCTCTCGCCACGGCCCACGCCGCGGCAGAGCACTGCGGGGTGCCGCTGTATCGCTATCTCGGCGGCACCACCGCCCGGCTGCTGCCTGCCCCGATGATGAACATCATCAATGGGGGGGCCCATGCCGACAATCCGCTCGACGTGCAGGAGTTCATGGTGATGCCGCTGGGCTTCGACACCTTTGATGCGGCCCTGCGAGCCGGAGTCGAGACCTTCCACGCGCTGAAGAAGGTACTCAAGGACAAGGGGCTGGTCACCGCCGTTGGTGACGAGGGTGGGTTTGCCCCGCAGATCGGCTCGTGCAGTGAGGCCCTCGAGGTGATCCTCGCGGCGATCGGCAACGCCGGCTACAAGCCGGGAGAGCAGATTGCGATCGCCCTCGATGTGGCGGCCACTGAGCTCTATGACCCCAAGGCCGGCACGTACACCATCGAGGGCAAGCCACTCGATTCGGCTGGCATGGTCGATTTCCTCGCCGATCTGGCGGGCAAGTATCCGATCATGTCGATCGAGGACGGCTGCTCGGAGGACGACTGGGAGGGCTGGAAGCTGATCAGTGAGAAGATCGGTGACAAAGTGCAGCTCGTTGGCGACGATCTGTTTGTCACCAACTCCGAGCGGCTCGGCCGGGGCATTGCCGAGGGAATCGCCAACAGCATTCTGGTAAAGGTGAATCAGATCGGCACGCTCACCGAGACGACCGCCGCGGTAGCCCTCGCCCACCGCTCGGGCTACACCTCGATCGCCAGCCATCGCAGCGGTGAAACCGAGGATGCCACCATTGCCGACCTCGCCGTCGGTCTCTCGACCGGCCAGATCAAGACCGGTTCGGCCTCCCGCAGCGACCGGGTGGCCAAGTACAACCAGCTGCTGCGGATTCAGGAGTCCCTGAGCGAAGGTGCGCTCTACGCTGGCCGCGACGTTCGAGCCCGCTGGCCGGGGGTTTGCTAGTTTCACGGAAAGCTCGGGCCTCCTGCCCGACTTTCCTTGAGCGGAAGGATGAAAAGCCGAGGTTTTCATCCTTCCGCTGGTGCTGATTGGCGGCGGCTGGCTTCACGGAAAGTGCCGACATCGTGTCGGC
>CALAZQ010000370.1 GCA_937926325.1 uncultured Planctomycetaceae bacterium
TATCCTCGCCCCGCGACGAGACTTTTGCCGCCCCCGAGCCGGCGATACACGCAGGCCGAATGCGGTCTAATCTGCATAAGTCGTGCCGAACAGGATTGGCGTCGTGCCCGACTTTCCTTGGGCAGAAGCATGAGAAGCCAGAGGTTCGCACGCTTCTACTTGTGCTGATTGGCGACATCCTGTCGTCGGGTGGTGCTGGCTTTGGAAACCTCCGGCGAAAGCCGGGGGATCTGCGAAGCGAGTTGACGCGGCGTCACCCGTTTCGCTGGTCCAGTCGCTTCCGCTCCTGGCTTCCGGAGGTGCAGACGCCGGCTGCTTGCCGCATTAGCGACGCTTCAGGCCGTCGAGTTCTTCGCTTTTCAGCCAGCGGGCCGCGAGATCGACGGTGAGCCGGTCGGCGGCGTCTTGCTCCTCGTTATCCGCCAGCTGTACGGCCGGCTGTGGCTGCCGCTGCCGCCGGGCTGAGGTGAGGGCGATGGTCGCCAAAGCCTGCTGATCGGCCAGGGCGGTGCGGGGCAGGCGTCGGGCCAGGGTGGCAACCCCCTCGGGATTGGCCGCAGCGGAGTCTGACAGGCTGGCCATGAACAGGCAGATTTCGTGCAGGTTGGCCGCGGCTGACCGGACGATGAGTGGCTGCAGGGTGCGGGTAACAATTTCCAGGCCGAGGCCATCCATATCGAGGAAGGCGTCGATCTGCACCGCCTGCCGCTGCCGGCCGTCAACCATCGGTTCGGCCTGCCGGTAGCGGATCATCAGCACGCAACTGCCGGTAAGGTTTTTGGGTGACAGCGGCCCGGTGTAGGCCCCACGGCCGTAGAAGACCAGCATGCCCCCCTCCGGCCGTCGTTCCCGGTGGGCCAGCCGCAGCAGGCCAACTGTGCCGTAGCCGTCAGCCAGCCGCCACTGGGCCGGACCGGCCGGGTCGAGCGACAGCCGGCTGATCCCCAGCAGCCGCCAGATGTCAACGATGGCCTCGGGCTTGTCGAGGGCGAAGGAGAGCAGGTCGCCGTCGCAGGCGAATAGTTCGACCGGCAGCCGGCGGTAGAGCGTGGTTGAAGCCAGTGAGGCTTCGATCGCCTGCCGGTCGCCAGGCGTCATCTGGGCCAGCGGCAGGGCCTCAACGGCCCGGCGACGGGCGTGGCGACTGGAACTGCCCCAGTCGGTAGCGGGCTGGGTGGCGCAGGTGTCGATTGCAGCGGGTGGCTCGGTCGTGGCCGCAGTGCAGAATCCAGCCGTGAAAGCGGTGACCATAACAGCCACCGGTGCGAGTGCGGCGCGGCCTGCCTGCCGGCCCATGAAATGTCTGCGGTGCAGCGTTGTAGCCATGCGGTATCCCCCCCGGACAAAACCCCCCACCGGATCAGCAGAACAAAGGCTCTGCCACCCGACTGTATGGTTCATTCGGGTTTTTCCGGCTGGAGCGGCCAATGAAAATTCCAAACATGCCGACGAGCTTGCGCAGCCTGCGTGGTTTCACTGGATCGGTTCGGCCTTGGCCCGGGGCGGCACCCTCCCTATGCTCCCGCCCCGCTGGAAAGGCGGCTGGGATGGGCCCGGCTGCTGACCAGGCAATGTCATCAACGAGCCTGCCACTTGGTGGGCTTGAGCGAGCCGATGCCAGAAACGTCTGCAGACCGACCGACCGACCGTCGTCGGGCGTCACCATTGGGAAGCTGGTTCGGCCGCAAAGACCGTGATGGAGGCCACCAGCCGAGCCTGCTCAGCCGGCTGATGATCGCCTGGGCCCACCAGTGTCTGGCCCGGCCCTGGACGATCGTCACCGTCGCGGTGCTCGCCGCCGTCGCTTCTGGCCTCTGGACTTCCGGCTCGCTCGGCTACAAGGTGAGCCGGGTCGACCTGCTCGACCCCAACAGCGAATACAACAAGCTCTGGATCGACTACATCCGCGAGTTTGGTGAAGACGACGATGCCGTCGTGGTGGTCGAGGGAACGACCCGGGCTGCCACTGTCGCGGCCCTGGAAGATGTCTCGCGGCAGCTGGCCCAGCACGGCGATCTGTTCCATTCCATTCTGCATGAGGTCGACCTGACCCAGATTCGGGCCAAGGGGCTGCACTATGTTTCGCCGGGTGACCTGGCTGCCATCAACCGGTTTCTCGATCGCACCGAGCCGGTGCTGGCCGGCGGCTGGCCCCAGCTGAAGGTCGGCAGCATGGTTGGCGGCCTGGCCGCGGCAGTGGTCTCCGGCCCACCGACTGGCAGCCAGCAGGACGAGCCGGCCCTCAAGACCCTCGAACGCTACAGCGAAAGCCTGCTGGCCAGCCTTGAAGCAGCCGACCAGGGCCGGCTGGCCCACCTGCAGCCGGGTGATTACGTCTCACCCTGGCCCGGTATGCCCGGCAGCCTGTCGACCCTGCGGGATCTCTCCAGCCAGTACCTGCTGGCCGACGAAGGCACCCTGGGCTTTGTGCTGCTGCGGCTGGCCAAGGAAGAAGGGGGCTTCGCCGGCGCGTCGAAGGCGACCGATACGCTGCGGCGTCAGATTGCCCTCGTGTCGGAACGCCATGCTGACGCCGAGATCGGCCTCACCGGCCTGCCGGTGATGGAAGACGACGAGATGCGGTCGAGCAAGCAGTCGATGATCTGGGCCAGTGGTCTGTCGCTGGTGGCGGTGGCAGTCGTAATCGTGGCTGGCTTCGGTGGCATCCGGCATGCCCTGATGGCCAACGGCGTGCTCATGATCGGCATGGCCTGGGCCTTTGCCTGGGCCACCGGCAGCGTCGGCCACCTGAATATTCTCAGCGTCACCTTCGCCGTCACGATGATCGGGGTCGGCATCGACTATGGCACCTACTACATCGGCCGCTACCTGGCGATGCGGCGGAACGGCCTCGGCTGCGAGGAGGCGATCCTCGAAACCAGCGGCTCGGTCGGCCCGAGCATTCTGACCGGGGCGGTGACCACCTCAATCGCCTTCTTCTCAGCCGCCCTGACCAGCTTCGTCGGCGTGGCTGAGCTCGGCCTGATTGCCGGGGGCGGCATTCTGCTGTGCTGTGCCGCCGAGCTCATGGTGCTGCCGGCGGTGCTCGCGATCGTCGACCGCAGCCGCTTCTGCCAGTCAATTCCTGAGCCGGTGCCGGTTCACCGCTGGCTGCAGCCCTTTGCCCGGCACCCCCGGTTCGTCGCCCTGGCGGCAATTGCGGGCACGCTGGCGGTCAGTTCGGGTATCCACGACCTTCGCTATGACCACAACCTGCTGAATCTCCAGCCCGACGGCCTGGAGAGCGTGGAGATCGAGAAGAAACTGCTCGAAGAGTGTGACCAGAGCGTCTGGTATGCCCTCTCGATCGCCGATTCCCGCGAGGAGCTGCTGGCCCGTAAGGAACAGCTGGCGGCGTTGCCGACGGTTGAACGGGTCGATGAGATTGCCTCGCTGCTGTCCGGTGACGAGGCGGTGAAGACCCCCCTGATCAAACAGATTGGTAGCCGGCTGACCGGCCTGCCTGAGCGGCCGCCACAGATTCCGCTCGACCGGCTCGATGCCCTCGGCGAGACGCTCGGCTGGGCCCAAGCCGAAGCGGCCAAGCGGCCCGGTGGCATGCGGACCGCCTGGCACCTCGAGCGGGCCCGCGATGCCCTGCGACGGATGGGGCCGGAGGCCTGCTTTCAGGCGCTCGCCGGCTTTCAACAGCGTTCAGCCGGCGAACTCCTCAGCCGCCTGCATGCCCTGGCTGCTGTCTCCGACCCGGTGGCCCCGTCCCTGGATGACCTGCCACCCAGCCTGGTCGATCGGTTTGTGGGGGCGAGCGGGAAGCACCTGCTGAAGATCTACGGCCGGGGCGACATCTGGAACTTCGATGCCCTCGAGCGGTTTGTCGGCGATGTCCGCAGCGTCGACCCCAAGGCGACCGGCAATCCCCTGCAGGCGTATGAAGCTTCGCTGGAGATGAAGCGGAGTTACGAGCAGGCCGCCCTCTATTCACTCATCGTGATTATCGCCGTGCTCTGGCTCGACTTCCGCAACCTCACCCACTCGCTGCTGGCCGCCCTGCCGCTGGCTGTTGGCATGGCCCAGACCCTCGGCCTGATGGGGCTGCTCGGCCTCGACCTCAACCCGGCCAACCTGATCGGCATTCCGCTGATCCTCGGCATCGCCGTCGACTACGGGGTGCACATTGTCCACGACGCGCTCGAGCGGCCGGGGGGCTATCGCATCAGTGCCTCGACCGCCAATGCTGTCTTGGTTGATGCCCTCACCACCATCCTCGGCTTTGGCGCTTTGATGGTGGCCAGTCACCGGGGGCTCGAGAGCCTCGGCCGGCTGCTCACCCTGGGCGTGACCACCTGCACCCTGACGTCGCTGGTGCTGCTGCCAGCCATCCTCGGCATCCTGCGACCGGGGTCAGCCGTCGCAGATGGTGATGCCGATGACCATGCAGATGACGACGACGATACCGCTGACCTGCTCTCCTTCACGCCCCCGGCAGCCGAGCGACGGCAGGCCGCCTGAGTCTTTTCCCACCGGAGCAACGCAAGATGTTTCACGCCAGCCCACCCCGCTGCAGCACTGCGGCCGCTATTCTGCTGTTCACAACTGTCGGCGTGATCGCCCAGGCCCCAGCCGCGGAGCAGACGATGAACATCGTGATGGAGGATCAGTTTCGGACGAAGCGCGAGACCGTGACGCACCAAGGTGCCGTCGTAGTGCTGGTCTATGCCGAGCGGCACGGGGCCGAGGCGGCGCTGCAGCTGGGCCGCCAGTTGCATCTACGGTTTCATCCGACGGCCGACTCGGCCTCAGCCGATGCCTGGTCAAAGCAGCCGGTGGTGGGGCTCGCCGGCTGGCCGGCCGGGCTGCCGGTGCCCGACGTCCAGGTGATTCCGGTCGCCTCGCTGACCGAGGTACCCCGGGCACTGCAGCCAGTGGCGCGGGCCCGGATGCGGAAGGACTCGCCGCACGTGCCGGTCTGGCTCGACTTTGAGGGGACGCTCAAGCAGATGTTCGGCATCATTCCTGGTGAGCCCAACGTGGTGGTGCTCGACACCGCGGGTCGAGTCCACAGTGTGCTGTCGGGCAAGCTTGACGAACAGGAGTACGAGCAGTTCGTCGGCCTGATCGATCAGCTCCGACTCGCCGCCCACCCCACGCTTCGCGTCGCCGAGCAGCCGGGCGGGAACATCACCCGATAATTGCTACGGGAGAATTCACCACGAAGGCACGAAGGGCACGATCACCGCGAGCGGCCCTTGAAGCGGCGGCTGGCGCGGGTGAGGGTGTCGCGTTCGTCGCGGGTCAGGCTCGACTCACCGGAGCGGCTGATCTTTTCAAGGATCGCATCGACCTTGGCCTGCAGGCTGACCTCATCCTCGTCATCAGGGCCACTGCGGAAGTCATCGTCGGGCCGCACCACCTTGAAGCGGCGGCGCATCTGCCGCAGCCGGCTGCCGACGTCGGCCAGACCGGTCAGGCTCCAGCCCCGCCAGGCATAGAGCAGGCCGAAGACCGCCCCACCGATGTGGGCGACATGGGCGACGTTGCCACCGCCACTGGCCGCCCCCTGCAGGTCGCTGACGAAGTAGAGAATGCCGAGGGCCCAGGCGGGCACCGGCAGAATGCCCCAGATCAGCACCTCCTGGCGGGGGAAGTACCAGATGAAGACTGCCAGTACCGCCATCACGCCGCCGCTGGCGCCGATCAGATAGGTGCGGCCCGGGGGTATGCCCCCAGAAAAAAAGTTCACGCTCACGACCCAGGCCAGCCCGGCGATCACGATTGAGGCGAAGTAGAACCGGTAGAACTCCGCCCGGCCCAGCACCTGCTCGACGGCCCGGCCGAAAAAGAAGATGGCCAGCATGTTGAAGGCGAGATGCCAGGGGGTACTGGCGTCGTGGGCAAAGCCATACGAGATCAGCTTCCAGACTTCCAGCAGATGCTGCGGCAGGTCGCCGCGGAGAGCAAACAGGTTGTTGATCGAAAACTGTTGTCCGCCGAGCAGATTGAGCACCCAGACGGCGACGTTGGCGATGATCAGCGTGATCACAGCCGTCCAGTCCGAGGTGGAGCGGTAGGGGTTGTCGTAGCGGTAGTAGCCGCGGTCGGAAAAGCCCATGGGATGGCCTGCAGCGAGATGCGAAGAATGAACCGTCCACGCATCCTATCAGCCGGCTGGCGAGGCTCCCACTGAAGCCGCGAGGGGCTTGCGTTTCACGGGTCTGTAGCCAGTCCCGGGGCTGTGTTACGCTCTGGCAACTCAGGCGAGACCATCGCCCCACCCGCGGACGTTCGCTGCGGGAAAACCAGACACACTCAGCAGCCAGGAAGGGGAAACATGGCGACCAACGGCAGACTCAATCGCAAACTTCGCATGGGCATCGTCGGGGGCGGGCAGGGCTCGTTCATCGGCCGGGTGCATGTGACCGCCGCGGTGCTCGACAATCGGGCCGCCCTGGTGGCCGGGGCTTTCTCCAGTGACCCCGCCCGCTCGAAGGCGAGTGCCGCCGACTATGACGTGCCGGAGGATCGGGCCTATGGCTCCTACACCGAGATGTTTGAGAAGGAGCGGGCCCTGCCTGAGAGTGAGCGAATCGACTATGTCTCGGTGGCCACCCCCAACCACATGCACTTTCCGGTCGCCAAGGCGGCGGTCGAGGCGGGCTTTCATGTGGTCTGCGACAAGCCGCTGACGCTGACGCTGGCCGAGGCCGAGGAACTGGCCGAGGTGGTCAAGAGCTCGAAGTCGGTCTTTGTCGTAACTCACAACTACACCGGCTACCCGCTGGTGCGGCAGGCCCGCGAGATGATCCTGTCAGGCGAGCTCGGCGAGATTCAGGCGATCCGGTCGGAGTACATCCAGGGCTGGCTGCGGACCCGGCTGGAGAGCGAGGGCCAGAAGCAGGCCAGCTGGCGGACCGACCCCAAGCGGAGCGGGGCGGCCGGCGCCTTCGGCGACATCGGCACGCATGCCTACAACCTCGGCCGCTATATGACCGGCCTGTTCCCTGAAAAGATCAGTGCCAACCTCAAGGTCTTTGTGCCCGACCGGCCACTCGACGACTATGGCCAGGCGGTCATCCGCTATGAAAACGGCGGCCTCGGCAGCGTGACCGCGTCACAAATCAGTCATGGCCGCGAGAACGACCTGCGGATTCAGATCGATGGCACGCTCGCCAGCCTCGAGTGGCACCAGGAAAACCCGAATCAGCTGTTTGTGCGGAAGAATGGCCACCCGCATGCCATCTACACCCGCGACCCGAATGCCCCCTTCACCAACGCCATGGGGCAGGCGGCCTGCCGGCTGCCGGCGGGCCACCCCGAGGCCTTCTTCGAAGCCTTCGCCAATGTCTATCGCTGTGGCTTCGACGCGATGGAGCAGGCGATTGCAGGTGAGGCCTTCGAACGAACCGATACGGTCTATCCCAATATCCACGATGGGGTGGAGGGGATGTACTTCATTGAGCAGGCGGTCGCCTCGAGCCAAGCCGATGCCGCCTGGCTGCCGCTGAAGCATCCCCTGGCACGACGGTAGCCGCCGCCGGTGACGGGCTGGAAGGAGATGACCATGGCAAGAAAGCGAGTGGCCCGGCTGGTGTTCGACATTGAGTCGGCTGCCGACGGTGCGCTGATTGCAAAAATTCGCTATCCCGGTGAGGAGCTTTCGCCCACCGAGGCGATCGCGAAGTACCGGGCTGAACTGCTCGAGCAGAACGGCAAGGACTTTATTCCGTACACCTTCCAGCAGCCGGTCTCGCTGGTGGTGGCGACGGTGGCCGAGGACTATTCGCTGATCGACCTGGTCGCCCTCGACGAAGAACTCTCCCGGCCGCATGAGATCGTCCGGCTGTTCTGGGAGGGCTGGCGGAAGAACGGCCAGCCGCAGCTGGTGTCATTCAACGGCCGCGGTTTCGACATGCCGCTGCTGGAACTCTGTGCGTTCAAGTTTGGCCTGGCCATTCCTGAGTGGCTGGCCGAGAACGCCCGCAGCTTCGAGCAGCCCCGCAACCGCTACAACACCAGTGGCCACCTCGACCTGCATGACCTGCTCACCAACAACGGGGCCAGCCGGTTTGTCGGCGGACTTTCGTTGGCGGCGAACCTGATCGGCAAGCCGGGCAAGCTCGACGTGGCCGGCCACATGGTGCAGGACCTCTGGGATAGCGGCCGGGCCCGGGAGATTCATGACTATTGCCGCAGCGATGTGCTCGACACCTACTTCGTGTTTCTCCGCAGCCGCGTGATGGCTGGGGCGATTACGCTTGCTGATGAGCAGTCACTGATCGAGGCAGCCCACACCTGGATCAGCAGCAAAACAGCGGATTCGCCCGGGCTGGCCCGCTACCTCGAAGCCTGGGGCGACTGGCAGAGCCCGTGGTAAGGCGGG
>CALAZQ010000371.1 GCA_937926325.1 uncultured Planctomycetaceae bacterium
GACGGTCGTCGCTACCGACACCACCGGCGCCACAAGGAGCACCGAAACCAGCTTTGGCGTTATCGGCGAGCCTCTGATCACGCCGCCAGTTGAGCCACCACCAGTTGAACCACCGCCAGTTGAACCACCGCCAGTTGAACCACCGCCAGTTGAACCACCGCCAGTTGAGCCACCGCCAGTTCTCGGCAACCAGCCGTTACCGGCCACCGTGGTCGAGACCGCACTCGCCGCCGCCATTGCCGACGGGCAACTCCTGGCCGCCCCGCTCCCTCGTGCTGCCGTACCGAAGAGCTTTGATGGCAGTCTCTTATCTCCCTTGGTGAGTTCGTCCTTTCGACAGGCTGTGCCATCATCAGACTGGTGGTCGTCGGTAGTTATGCCGGTGTTTGGCAATGCCTTCTCCGCGCCGCTGCATGCCCATCCACTCACCGTACAGATCACCGACACCGGCCTGCTCTTTGGCAGCCCTACCGAGACGACGGTTGCTATCACCGGCAGCACGACTGCTGAGTACAAGACCCCGCACCGGTTTGACCTCCGGCTTGACCTATTGAATGACGGAGCCGCTGATCGGTTTGCGGCCGAGTCCTACGGTGACTGGTCCTTCACCGGCCGCTGGCTTGGTGGCAGTTCCAGCCCGACAGCCACGCTTGCCCAAGGCTCACCAGTTGTCTGGCTCGAAGAAGTTGACTTTCTCAAGGCGGTCATTGCAGCCCAAGCCGAAGGGGCCGCCTTCACCGTAGACGGCAATCATGCCTTTGTCACGGTCGCTGGCCGGACCTCTCTGGTGCTTGCTCCGGAAGGGGCGACGCTGACTGCGCAGGACGGCCAGTTGCACGTTCGTGGCCTTGATCGCGGAAGCCTCGCGATTGCTTTGTTACCGGAGGACACCGCGCCGCTACGGACAGTCTTCCTCGATTCTGCAGCCAATCGGCCGACCGACACCCACCTCGCTTGGGATACCGTCAGTGACCCTTACGCCGTGAAATTGCAGTTCACAATCGAGGGAACATCCGACGCGGCAGCGTCACTTGTTGCGGTCTATCCACATCTGCAGCGACTGGCGACCAACGATGGGCAGCTTGGAGATCCACTCTCGTCCGCTGGCTATCTCAGCCCGCGGGGACCGATGCAACTGGTTCGGTCGGCCACCCTTGACGTGAACCTTCCCAAACGAGGCTTGCTGCCGACATTACCGGCAGTCCTCACCACCGACCAGCAGGCGACGCTTGCAGAGCTGGTTCGCAACGACCCAGCAGCCCAGAATCCACGGGCAACCCTGGCCAGCTTTGGCGACACCTACTGGGCTGGCAAGGCGATGCTGAAACTCGCACAGCTCGCGCAGCTGGCCGACATCACCCAGCAGCCTGAGCTCCGGGACCGTATCGTCACCGCCATCAAGGCAGAACTTGACGACTGGTTTACAGCCAGCGGACAACTTGGCGACAAGCATTTTGCTTACAACGCCGTGTGGGACACCATTCAGGGCTATCCCGACAGTTTTGGCTCAGCTGGCGATCTCAATGATCATCACTTCCACTACGGCTATTTCATCCATGCCGCAGCCCTGGTGGGCAGCTTCGATCCCGCCTGGGCCGCATCCCAGCGGACAATGATCGACCTCCTCGTGGCCGATGTTGCCGGCACGGACACTGCCGGGGCCATGCTGCCGCGGCTCCGGAATTTCAGCCCGCTCGCTGGTCACTCCTGGGCGTCTGGTCACGGAGCCTTTGCCAGCGGGAACAACCACGAGTCGAGCTCTGAGGCAATGAACTTTGCCACGGCCGTCATTCTCTGGGGGCAACAAACCGGAGATGTCGGCATGACCGGCCTCGGCCAGATGCTTTACAGCCTTGAGGCTGAGGCGATTGCTGAGTACTGGTTCAACCGCTACGGCAACGGATTTCCTGAGGATTTCCCCTACGAATCGGTCGGCATGGTCTGGGGTGACGGCGGCAGCCATGCCACCTGGTTTTCAGCTGAACCTGAGATGATCAAGGGAATCAACTTCCTTCCCTTTCATGGTGGCTCACTCTACCTCGCCGAAATGGCCCGTGATCCAGCTGCCCTGCTTGCTGAGATTGCTGAACTTGGCGGCGGCGTAATTGACGATTGGCCCGGCATCATCCTGCAGTACGAGGCACTGGTTGATCCGTCGGCGGCTGCCGCCCGCCTTGCCGCTGGTGGCGGTGGCATCGAAGCCGGCCAATCGGCGGCTCAGACCTTTTTCTGGACAAGTGTGCTGGAAGCCATCGGCACGCCGACATCGGCCATTCGGGGCGACCACCCACTGTCAGCCGTGTTTGAACAAAATGGCCTGACAACATACGTCGCCCACAACGCGGGCGGCACTGTCATCGAAGTCAGCTTCAACGACGGCACGCAGTTTGAGGTAGCTCCCGGCACGACGGCCACCTGGCAGCGGCCGGTTGGCGGTGGCGACTTGGTCGCACCTGTCATGGCGGCACCCTTGCCGGTAACGCCGACAGTACCTCCGCTGGCTCCGACGCCAGAGCCATCCCTTGAACTGGTTGCCGCCACTACGTCTGTCAGTCTGCTGATCGACCCGGCCACCGGCCTCGCCTTTGTCCAAGACACTGGCGGCGAGCCGATCGCCATTCGCCGAGCTGACGATTACTGGCAGGGCGATGTCCCGCTTCGCCGAGGCTCAGCCACTCTCGTGGCCGCCGCCCGTGATGACCTTGGCAGGCTCCGGGTACTCGACGTGAGCGAATGGGGGTATTTCGTCTGGATTCTTGATGAGACCGGACTGTTCATCGGCGAGGAGCAACTGACGGCAGATAACCTTGATGCAGCTGCTGCTCTGTTCGCCATCGACCTCTCCAGCGCGAGCGGGTCAACCCCATAGTGAACTGTCTGAAGGGGTGGTCGTCCGCGTGCTCTCTCCCATACGCTGCCGCGCCACCCCGCTGAGCCTGGCAGGTGAACTCGGTTTCATCGTGAAGGTGTTGCGGCACAATACTGAGTATTCCCGCCGAGGCCGAAAACGGTTTACGGTCAAGGGGGAACGGCCATGAAAAGGCGTTTTCTTCGCCTTTTCCGCGATCGATCAAGAAGCCGCCCTGCACCAGTAGACTGTCGCAATCGTCCGCCGCCTCCCGTGGTGGACCAGTGTATCGATTGCCGTGCCAGGGGCCTGGCACGCCTTACCCCGCTCAGAGAACAGACCAGTGACATCCCCCGATCAGCAGCCTGACGTGCCCCAACAATTCCGCCAGCGGGTAGCGATCGACCGAATTATCCCAGATGTCGACGGCGGCCGGTTTGCCGCCAAGCGGGTGGTGAATCAGCCGGTCCTGATCGCCGCCGACATCGTCTGCGACGGTCACGACGAGCTTGAGTGCCGGCTGCACGTCCGCCGGGCTGGCCACGAGGTCTGGACCAGCCTGCCGATGTCCTGCGAGGGCAACGACCGCTGGCAGGCCAGCTTCACGCCGGGCCTGGTCGGCCCCTGGGAATACACAGTGAGCGGCCGGGTCGATCACTTTGCCAGCTGGCGGCGTGACCTGGGCCTGCGGGCGGAGGCTGGCGAAGACCTGACCGGCGAACTGGCCGAGGGCCGGCTGTTGATCGAAGCGGCTGCGGACCGAGCCCCAGAAGCCGATGCCGCCGAACTCGCGGCCTTCGCGAAGGCACTCACGCCAACGTCCTGGCCGCAGACCGTGCACAACGGCAGGCTGCTCGCCCTTATGAGCCGCCATGCCGACCGCAGCCTTGAGACCTGGCTGACGACACCTCGGCCGCTCTGGGTGGATCGTGAACGAGCCGCTTTCGGCAGCTGGTACGAAGCCTTTCCGCGGTCCTGGGGCCCGGAGGGGCAGCACGGCACGCTTGCAGACCTGGCCGACCGGCTGGAATATGTCGCCGGCATGGGCTTTGACGTGCTCTACCTGACGCCAATTCATCCCATCGGCCAATCGTTCCGGAAGGGCAGGAATAACGCCCTTACCGCCACGGCTGATGATGTCGGCAGCCCCTGGGGCATCGGCTCAGAGGTGGGCGGCCACACGGCGATCCATCCCGACCTCGGTACGTTTGCCGACTTTGAATACCTCCGGCAGCAGGCGGCCCGCCATGGCATGGAACTGGCCCTCGACCTGGCCCTGCAGTGCTCGCCCGACCACCCCTGGGTGACCGAGCACTCGGAATGGTTCCGGCACCGTGCCGACGGCAGCATCCGCTATGCCGAGAACCCTCCGAAGAAATACCAAGACATCTACCCGCTCGACTTCGAAACGGCCCAGTGGCGGTCGCTCTGGCAGGCAGTGCTCGACATCCTGCGGTTCTGGATCGGCCGGGGCGTGCGAATTTTTCGCGTTGATAACCCGCACACCAAGCCGTTCGCCTTCTGGGAATGGCTGATCGGGGAGGTCCATGCGACCCATCCCGACGTGCTGTTTTTGTCGGAGGCCTTCACCCGGCCGAAGACGATGCACCGGCTGGCCAAGCTCGGCTTCACCCAGAGCTATACCTACTTCACCTGGCGGACGGAAAAGCAGGAACTGGGCGACTATCTGACCGAAGTGTCCACCCCGCCGGTGAGCGACTTCTTCCGACCCAACTTCTTCACCAACACGCCTGACATCCTGCACGCAACACTGCAGCAGGGAGGCCGGCCGATGTTCATGGTGCGACTGACGCTGGCGGCGTTGTCGGTGGGCAACTGGGGCATCTACGGCCCGGCCATGGAACTACTGGAGGCGACGCCCCGCGAGCCCGGCAGCGAAGAGTACCTCGACTCAGAGAAGTACGAGATTCGATACTGGAACCTCGATCGCCCCGACAGCCTCGCCCCGTTCATCACCACCCTCAATAGAATCCGCCAATCCGAGCCTGCCCTCGCCCGGGTGCAGCCACCACTGGTGCAGCCGACCGATAACGACCAGCTGCTGGCCTGGTGCCGCTATGATGCCGAAAGCGGAAATCGGGTACTGGTGGTCGTGAACCTGCAGCCGCAGCAGCGGTCCACTGGAAGCGTCTCTTTGCGCTGGGAGTCGCTTGGCCTCGACGGCGACATGCCGCTTCAGGCCATCCCACTGCTCGATGGCAGCACCGCCCGCGTCACCAGCAGCGGTATCGATATTCGGTGCACACCATCCCGACCAGTCGCGGTGCTCCGGCTGCTGAAAGCCCCCACCCAGATGACTTTGCCAGAGGCAACCGATGGCTGACGCCGACACCATCGCAGCGATTACTCGCTGGCTGCCAGCCACCCGCTGGTTTGCCGACAAAGATCTCGCTGATGGAGCCTGTCGGCTGGAACTGTTTGAGGAGGTTTTGCTGACTGAGGGGACTGACGCAACCGACCTGAGGCTGCTGCTTGTCAAACTGGCCGGCCAGAGCCACCGCGGTTGCTACGTGGTGCCCGTGCAGCGGCGGTCCGACACTGATGGTTCCCTCAGCGACAGCGACGCCGCCACCAGTCCTCAGTTTGCCAGTTGGCTGCTGCAGTTGATCAGCTGGGAGGCTGAGCAGCCCGGCCGGCACGGGCGGCTCGCGGGCCGACGGACAGCTGCCGGCGCGGCGCTCGGGGCCGACGACCCTCCGCTGAACATCCGGCCGCTGGGCGGCGATGCCTCAAACACCTCGGTGCTGGTGGCAGCTGCCGACAACGGCGATGGCGGGCTGCCGGTGCTGATCAAGCTGATCCGCCGCTACCGCACCGGCATTCAGCCGGAGGTTGAGATTGGTGCCTTCCTGGCCCGCGGCGGCTTTGACGGATCGCCACCGTTGCTGGGCTGGGTTGAATATCAGCCGGCCGGCGGCGCCGGGGAGTCAGGCGTGGTCGCCACAGTCCATGCCGGGCTCGCCGGCACGGAAAGCCTCTGGGACTATCTCTCCAGCCGCAGCCAACAGCCGGACTGTCGGCCGGAGGAACTCGTCGCTGTCGCCGCCGACCTGGGTCGGCTGACCGCCGCCATGCACGCGGCCCTGGCAGGGCAGGATCACCATGCAGCCTTTCAGCCCCAGCAGCCGTCCACCGCCGACGCCGAGCGGTTGACCCAGGCGATGGTGGAGCACGCTCATAGCGTCCTTACAGAACTGGCTGACGGCTGCCCGGCGGCACTCAAGCAGAGAGTGAAGGCCGTGCTCGACGCGCGGCCGACTATCATCGCTCACCTGCAGCAGATTGGCCAGCAGCCACTCGCAGCCAGCTTTATACGGGTGCACGGCGACTATCACCTCGGCCAGGTGCTGATCGATCCAGCCACGAAAAAACTCTGGGTAATCGACTTTGAGGGCGAGCCCTCGCGATCGCTGGCTGAGCGGCGGGCCAAGACCAGTGCCTGCAAAGACGTGACCGGCGTCTGCCGCTCGTTTGACTACCTCGTCCGGCACCTCGGCCGGCAGCCGGGCAGCCGGCCGCTGGCAGCTGAACCCCTTACCGCAGCTTTCCTTGAGGCATATCGCACCGCGGCCGCGAGCCAGTGTTTCTGGCCGGCCGATCCCCGCGAAGCCGATCAGCTGCTCGACGCCTTCACCCTCGACAAGGCCCTCTACGAGCTGGCCTACGAACTGCACCACCGGCCCGACTGGCTGGAGGT
>CALAZQ010000372.1 GCA_937926325.1 uncultured Planctomycetaceae bacterium
AGATGGTCGGCATCAGCCGCGGCCGCCTGCGTGGCATGGGGCGTGGCCAGCCGCCTATTCGTGGTCCAGCCATTCAGCGGCCGCAGGCCTGTTCGCGGAGCAGGTATATCTGGTTCCGCCGTCAGGCCCGGGCCCGGAAGGAATCCGAGTGCAGCAGTTAGCACCGCGGTTAACGCCATGGCCCGCCAGATTATCTGCGTTAACCGACTCGCCGGGACAGGTGCGTTGGTCATGCCCTGGGGCAAATCCTGTTTTGTCTTCCCCATACACTTCAATGCTCCATCCAAATCTTCTTTAAATCGGTGATTGTGCGCCGGAAGCGGTAAAAGGGGGAGTGGTTCACCGAAGGATCAAAAACCTCACCACATCACCAGCATCTGGGTCTGGATCGCGGTGCCGCTGTAGCCGGCCCGGTACGGGTAGAGCGTGTTGTCGGCCGGGCTGCGGTTGTAATAAAGGGCCTCGAACGTCAGCTTGCTCTGCCGGCTTTTCTTGAGGTACCAGTTGAAGCCGCCACCATACTCCTGGCCGGTGCCGTAGGGGCCGGTGACGGCGCTTGAGCGACCGTAGAGTTCGTACTTCCGCGGCACGAAGCAGTAGGAGAAGTAGCCGAGGCCGCCCTGGTCGAACAGGCTTTGCTGCCGCAGGTCTGGCGGAATCGGTCCGGCGTTGGTCTGCACGGCATTGATGTCGTCGATCATCCGAAAGTAGTACTCGAAGTGGGCCGAGAAGCCGTTGTACTTCCAGCCGGCGTCGATGGACGCCAGTTGCAGCCGGAACTGGGTGACGGTGGCATTGGGGCCGAGGGCGTTGGGGGTGGCGATCGGGGTGCCGTCGGTCAGCCGGACGATCGTGTCTTCCGGGTTGTTCCCGTTGGTGGCCAGCACGGCCTGCGAGAGGGCATTGATTCCGCTGCAGCCGACCCGGATCGCCGGCTCGTCGTGGATCTCCATGTCGGAATAGCCGAGGCCAAACTTGCCCATCGGCTCCCAGGTGAGGATGCCGGCCCAGGCCATTGCCGTGCCGGTGCGGTTGACGCCGGCGAGTGAGCCATCGATGGCATTCCAGACGCCGCCCCGCCAGGCGAGTTCACCATCAAGCAGGTCACCGTTGAACTCGACACCGGGCGAGTAACTCGGCCGAAAAAAGGTGTTGGCCATGCTGCGGTCGACCCCCATCACCCAGCGGCTGGAGGTCGCCCATTCGCGGGTGCCGGCGACGAAGGTGACGCCCGCAGTAATCGAGAGGTGGTCATTGAACTGATAGCCGACGTAGCCCAGCGGGGTGATCGCCGAGTTGTTGCCGTAGTCGGTCGTGCCGAAGAGCGAAATTGAATAGGGGATTCGTTCGTCGGTGATGTAGCCCTCGGTGGTGATGAAAAAGCGGTTGATCTCAAAAGTGTTGATGTTGTCGACCGGATTGAGCCGGAGGTTTGCGGGGTCGAATGGCGTCGGCGGCGAGGGCTTGAGTTCGGCGGCCGAGGTCCAGCTGGTGACCGAGCGGGCGAACTCAAACCACCGCACCTGCAGGTAGCCGTTGAGATAAAGCGACGCGGGAAACCGGCTGCGGTTTTTGGCCATGTAGACCTGCAGGCCCTTGGGGCCGGCAAAGTCGGTGGCGGGGATGTAGCGGGGTCGGGGAATCCCGGCAAGCTGGGCGGCGACAGCACGTTCGGCCTCTTCCCGGACCACGCCTGCCAGTTCCGGATCGTTGCGGATCAGGTCGCGGAGGGTGTCGGGGTCGAGTTCGATGACTGGAGGGGGAGTCGCCACCGGTTCGGGCACCGGGGCGGAAACGGCGGCGGCCGGGTCGGCGTCAGGGATGACCAACGGCTCGGCTGCCGATGCCGAGACTGCGGCGGCCATGAGCACCGCTACAACCACGAAACCCAACCGACCGGCCACGCTGTTGCGCGTGCCGCCGCGATCGCCGCGTCGGTGGGCTGACTCCGTCATCCGACTCACGAGCCGAGAAAAAATCCCGAAAAAACTGGCTGTTCTTTCAGGGTCATCGACACTGAGACTGACGATGGTGAGGGATTTTCCGATTCCTCTGGCCGGCGGGAGAATGCGGGCTTTGGGCGGGCTGCGGCAAGGCTGCGGGACGGGGAAAAGCCGGGCTTTTCGGTGTCGCTCAGACCCTGCCCCGCTCCAGCAGACCGTCGATGACGGCGGTTCTGCTGTCGAGTGCTGTGAGCGTCCGCTTCCCTTCCGGCGACTCGCAGGCCGCCCGCAGTTTTGGAAGTCGCCGCCCCCCCGACTGCGAGTCATAGCTGTTCACCGCAATCGTGAACCGCTCGTCCGGCTTGACCGGCCGGTCACGGTAGAGCAGTTGGGTGGGCGTGCCGCTGGCATCGAAATGCACGGTGAATGGCCAGAGGGTGCGGTCGGAGAACTTGTCGCCGGCATCCTCGGCGACGATGGCTGCCAGGTCTTTGGCCGACAGGCTGACAGTGACCAGCCGGTTTTCGTAAGGCACCAGTCGCCAGCAGTCCCCCACCGTCAGGTCACCGGGCGGAATCATTTCGGTGCCAAAGCTGCCGTGAAAGACGCCATCGACCGGATGCTGCCGCCGGGCCAGCGTCTCGGCGAACAGCTCGCAGAGCAGCGTCACCACGCCGCTGTTCCGGCCACCGCCGCGAATCGGCTGGGCGACCGTGCAGACCACCCGAGCCAGCTCTGCCTCCGAGCGGGCCAGGTCGGGCCGGGCCCGCTGCATCACCGCCGGGTCGAGCTCGAACCGGTCGTCCATCAGCAGGGTGTAGGCCTGGCTGTCAACAATTTTTCGCGAGTCGGTGTCGAAGGTCAGATCGACCCGGCCGCAATGGATGCCGTAGTAGCTGGCCTGCGAACAGAGCACGTCGTGGAGGCTGAAGCTGGGCTGATTCTGGTGCGAGTGGCCCGCCAGGTAGACATCGACGCCGCGGACGTTTCGCAGGAGTTCCCGCAGCGGGTTGGAATAGTTGTCGCGGAATCGCCAGCCCATGTGCCCGATGACCACGACGGCCTCAGCCCCCTCCGCCCGGGCTTCGGTGACAGAACGCTGCAGGGCGGCGGCCGGATCGGTCGGCAGCACCCCGCCGAGCGTCTCGGGCGGCAGCCACGATGCCAGGCCGGGCGTGGTCAGGCCGACGAGGGCGACCTTGAAGCCACCGACATCGTGCAGCTGCCAGGGGCGAACCTTTTCCCAGGCACCGCTGAGCGTTCCGGTCGGTTGCCCGCTCCGCTCGAGGTTGGCCGACAGCACGGCCGGCGTCGAACGATCGAGCAGGCCCTCGAGGGCCTCCGGCCCCCAGTCAAAGTCATGGTTGCCAATCGCCCAGGCGTCATAGCCGATGGCGTTGAACAGATCGATCATCAGCCGGCCATCGCTGGCGAGGCTGACCGGGGTGCCCTGGACGACGTCACCGACATCGACGGTCAGCGACGCGGGCACTGCCCGCCGCCACTGGCGGATGCAGCTGGCACAGCGGGCCAGGCCGCCGACATCCCGCAGGCCGTCGTAGGTTTCGGTCGGCAAGATCCGGCCGTGCAGGTCGGTCGTATGAAACAAAGAGATTGTCTGGGCCCGGCCGGCGGCGAGCGTCGTCGCAGGCAGGGCCGTCGCAGTCAGGCCAACAGCGACCCGAGCGGCGGAACTGGTGAGAAAATCACGGCGATTGATCGGCATCGAAGCTCTCCCGGCTGGAGCGAGG
>CALAZQ010000373.1 GCA_937926325.1 uncultured Planctomycetaceae bacterium
TTCTATGACGTCGATGCCACCGCTGCCGCAGTGGCTGGTGGTGAGGCCATGGAGCGGGGTGACTTCGCCACCGGCTTCTACGAGGCGAGCATCCGCCGCAATCCCGATCGTATCCAGGTGCTGCTCAGCCGGGTGGGGAACGTCTGGGGGATCCCGCTGAAGCTCTCCAAGGCGGTGACGCTGTCGGCCGGCTCTGACACCCTCGAGATCGGCTACAAGCTGGAGGGCCTGCCTGCCGACTTCTGTCAGCATCTCGCCGTCGAGTTCAACTTTGCCGGCCTGCCGTCTGATGCGGCCGGCCGCTGCTTCCGTAACGGCGACGGTCATGACCTGGGCCAGCTCGGCAGTCGGCTTGACCTCAAGGAGGTCTCACAACTTTCTCTCGAGGATGACTGGCTCGACATCCGGGCCACACTCAACTGCCAGGTGGCCAGCAACGGTGGCCTTGCCGGGGTCTGGACCTTCCCGATCGAGTCGGTGAGTCAGTCAGAGGGGGGCTTTGAGCTGGTACACCAGTCGGTGGTGGTGATGCCCCACTGGATCGTTACCCCCGACGCCTCCGGCTGCTGGCAGGTGGTCCTCAGCCTTACCGCCGGCAGCCTCGCAACCGCTGCCGCCCCGGCCGACGCTGCCAGAGCAGCAGCCAAGCTCCGCACGGGGGCATAGTCCTCAACGCGGTCGTACCGTCGCGGCCAGGCGGCCCCAGTCGATCGGCGGTTCGATCCTGTCGGCGCGATGGCCCAGCCAGCCGATGGGCAGCTTAGGCAACCGTCTTCGCAGGTCGGCCAGTGAGGCCGTCGCAATCGACACTGGGCTGTCGGGGTGATGAGCCGGCCCCGTCTCGGCAAGAGCAGCTGTTTCAGAAATCACGACCGCCGCCACGGTCAGTCCCACGGCCTGCGCTGCCGTGACAGTAGCCAACGTCCGGCCGATCAGACCGAGGCGGGCGGCATCGACCACGACCACCGGCAGGCCCAGGTCGCAGGCCAGATCGGCATTGAGGGTGGTCGGCCCCAGCGGTGAGAAAAGCCCGCCGGCTCCCTCCACCACGATCAACTCGCCGACGAGATGAGGCACGATCCCCTGCCGCAACAGTTGTTCATCGACTCGACGCCCCTCTGCCCGGGCTGCCTGCTCAGGCGCAATGGCGGCTTGGAACGCCTGCGGGCAGACGTCAGCGAGTTCGCCGGGGCAGCCGGCGGCCTGCCAGAGTTGTTCTGGGTCGGACTGATTTGGCTGGACACCGCTGGCGACCGGCTTGTAGGCCCGGCAGTTGCTGCCAGCGGTTACCAGCTGCCGCAGGACCGCCATCGCAACCGCCGTCTTCCCGACGTCGGTATCGGTGCCAGCAATGTAGATGCCTGCCGCCATTGCAGCCCTTCCAAACCTGCCGCATGTGAGGCCGATCCACTTGTCCGGCCAGGACCACCAATCTAGGATGATAGATTGATGTTGAGAATGAATCTCAACTTTTCCTGCGATCGGTTCCGATTGCCAATGAACCGATCTTTACTCCGTCTACCCGCACCCCATCAAAACGGATTTTCGGATGCGATCGCTGGAAAAAATGGTGGTTGGTTCGACGGCCCAAGTTGTTGACGTCTTAGGTGAAGATACAACCTCCCTGCGGCTGCTGGAGATGGGCCTGACGCCGGGCGTTGACGTCACTGTGGTCGGCACCGCGCCGCTCGGCGACCCGCTGGAACTGGAACTACGCGGCTACCGACTGTCGATTCGCCGCAATGAGGCGGCCCGGGTGGCAATTCACCCCTGACACTCACGCACCCGTGCAGCCCCCAAAGCTGCTCGCTGACTGGAATGGTCAATGTCTTCCGCCCAGGCTCTTGATATCCCCGACCCGTCAGCCGCGACACCCGACCAGGCCAGCCGCCACCTGACCGTCGCCCTGCTGGGCAATCCCAACACCGGCAAAAGCACGCTTTTCTCGGCACTGGCCGGCATCCCGACCCGAATCGGTAACTACCCCGGGGTTACCGTTGAGGAGAAGATCGGGCGGTTCACCCATCGTGGCCAGAGCATTGAGCTGATCGATCTGCCCGGCACCTACAGCCTGGTGGCCAAGAGCCCCGACGAGCAGGTGGTGGTCGATGTGCTCGAGGGCCAGATGAAGGGTGTCACCCGCCCCGACTGCGTGGTGGTGGTGGCCGACGCCACCAACTTGGCCCGCAATCTCTATCTCGTCAGCCAGGCGCTTGCTGTTGGCCTGCCGGTGATCGTCGCCCTCACGCTTGGTGATGTGGCCGAGGCCAAGGGCATTGCCGTCGATACCGCGGCCCTCTCCCGGGAACTGGGCTGCCCTGTCATCAGCGTGGTCGCCCCGCGGCGGCTGGGCATTGGGCGGCTGGCCGACATGCTGGTCGAGGCCAGTGACTGGCAGCCAGCTGCTCTGCCTGAGCGACTAGCCACCTGCCTGGCCGCAGCTGACCCAGCCCGTCCCGCTGCTGCTGCTGAGGCAATCGCCCGCTACGTTTGGATCGATGAGGTGGTGGGGCAGGTGGTCACCCGTCAGACCGACCACCGCCGTTCGGTCAGCGATCGCATCGACAGCCTGCTGACCCACCGGCTCTGGGGCACGCTGGTCTTCGTTGCAACCATGCTGGCAATCTTCAGTTCGATTTTCTGGCTGGCGGCGCCGCTGATGGATCTGATCTCAGCGGGCGTTGATACCGTCGCCGGTTGGGCCGATAGCCTGCTGCCGGAGGGGACGCTGAAGTCGCTCCTGATCGACGGTGTGATTGCCGGAGTCGGTGGCGTGGTCGTCTTCCTACCGCAGATTGCGATTCTGTTTCTGTTTGTCGCCGTCCTCGAGGGCTGCGGCTATTTGTCGCGGGCCGCCTTCCTGATGGACCGGCTGTTGGTCGGAGTCGGGCTGTCGGGCAAGTCGTTCATTCCGCTGCTGTCGAGCTTCGCCTGTGCCATTCCGGGCATCATGGCGGCCCGCACCATTGAAAACCGTCGGGACCGGCTGCTGACAATTCTGGTAGCGCCGCTGATGAGCTGTTCGGCCCGGTTGCCGGTCTATCTGCTGCTCTGCGGGGCCTTTGTGCCCAACGTGGCGGTGGGAGTTTCCTGGCTGCGGCTGCCGGCGGTGGTGCTGGCGGCGATGTACGCCGTCGGGGTCGTGGTGGCAGCGGCGGTCGCCTTTGTCCTGTCCCGAACGGTCTTCCGCGGCCCGCCGCAGCCCTTCGTGATGGAACTGCCCGGCTGGCGGTGGCCGCAGCCGGCGGTGGTGCTTGAGCGGGTCCGCGAGGCGGCGGTGTCATTTCTGAAAAACGCCGGCACCCTGATCATGGCAGTCAGCATCGTGGTCTGGGCCCTGGGCAGCTATCCCAAGCCCGAACTGCCGGCCGCCGACGTCGCCGACGCCGCAGTGCTCAAGGGTGAGGCCTTGCGACAGAGTTTTCTCGGCCGGGCCGGCCACTTTATTGAACCGGTGGTCAAGCCGCTGGGCTGGGACTGGCGGCTGGGCTGTGCGGCCGTGGCGAGCTTTCCGGCCCGCGAGGTTGTCCTGGGCACCCTCGGGGTGATCTACAACCTCGGCGACGTCGACCCCGGTGAGGAAGAGGGGGCGAGCCTGCTGATCCGCCAGCTGCGGGCGGCCACCTGGGATGGCAGTGACCGCAAGGTCTTTACGTTGCCGGTCGCCCTCTCAATCATGGTCTTCTTCGCCCTTTGCGCGCAGTGCGCCAGCACCCTGGTGGTGATTGGCAAAGAAACCGGCAGCTGGGTCTGGCCGGTGGTCACCTTCGGTTACATGACAGGGCTCGCCTGGCTGGGGGCATTCGTGACCTACCAGGCGGGCACGGCACTCGGCTGGTAGGGCCGGGGACAAGAACTGAACGCCGTTCTAGCAGCTGCTATGCAGGACCTCCTCGCCATCGCGATCGTCACCGCCGCGGGGCTCTGGCTGGCTCGCCATCTCTGGCGGCGGCTCGCTGCCCCACCCTGCCAGCCCCCCTCGATCAGCCCACCCGGCAGCGATGGCTTTGTGCCGCTGGAGCAACTTCGCCGCCCGAACGACCGCGGCTCACGCTGACCGTCGGGCTTCGACCGCAGCCAAGTGAACCGTAGCCACCATCAGGCAATCCAGGGAAGGGAGGCTCAGGGGTCGGCGAACGCTCGAGGAGCGTTGGGCGTATCCTCGCCCCGCGACGAGACTTTTGCCGCCCCCGAGCCGGCGATACTTGTAGGCCGGGCTCAGTTCCCCAGGGCAAATCGGCCGCTCTGGCTCAAAAATGCCAGTGGGTTTTCGAGGCTGATTTTTTCGATCAGCTGCTGGGTATGGCCCCGCCGCCGCATCTCGACATGGCACTTGGGCACCGACAGCGGGTCACTCGGCCCCCAGTCCCCAGCCGAGTTGATCCAGAGCCGCTCGTTGCCATAGCACTCGATGATGTCGACCGCTCGCTGGGGTGTGCACTTGCTGTCAGGGTAGAGCGTCATGCCGGCCCAATAGCCGCGGTCGAGCACCTCGGCGACAGTGTGCTCTTCGACATGGTCGATCAACACCCGGCCTGGATCGATGCCGGCGTTTGCCAGGGCATCCATCGTCAGTCGTGTGCCCTTGAGCTTGTCCTCCAGGTGCGGCGTATGCACCAGAATCAGCCGGTCGTGCCGCTTGGCCAACTCGATCTGCTCTTCCAGAATCGTTAGTTCATTGCGGGAGTTTTTGTTGAGGCCAATCTCACCGATCCCCAGCACGTTCGGCTTGTCGAGAAACTCCGGGATCAGGCCAATCACCTCCCGGGCAAAGACCGGGTCTTCGGCCTCTTTCGGATTGATGCAGAGCCAGCAGTGGTGGGCGATGCCGTACCGGGCCGCCCGCTTGGGCTCGACCTCGGTCAGCTGCCGGAAATAGTCATAGAACCCGCCCGGGCTTGAGCGGTCAAAGCCGGCCCAGAAGGCCGGCTCGGTGATGGCCACACAGCCGGCCTCGGCCATCGCCTGATAGTCGTCGGTGGTCCGGCTGACCATGTGGATGTGCGGGTCGATGTAGGCCATGGCGTTCCTGTGGCTCGGTGGTCGGGAAGTGGGAACGGCTCAGTAGTCGCCGTTGGGGTCAGCCCCGAGGGCTGACTGGGTGTGGGCGGCTGGCGTCGGCTCGGTGGTCTGGTCGCTGAGCAGTTCCTGCACCCGTTTTACCCGGTCGGCCTGACCGAGGCTGGCTGCATCGGTCAGCAGAGGGATCGCCTTATAGAGTGCCCGTACCCGGATGTCCTGCAGCCCCTCACCACCGCCGGCCCGCTCCAGCCGGTCGAGGAAGGCGGCGATATCGAGCAGCTTGGCCCGATGCTCCATGAAATACAGGTCCACCACCTGTTGGCTGGTCAGGGGACAGGTCTGTTTCGCCATCATCGTCTCCTCGTTCCCGCTCAGTTCATGTCAGCTTACGCCGTTGGTTTACGCCCGCCCACAAAAAAGTCGGGGCGTCCCACGGACGCCCCGACCCTCATGCTCGCTTGCTCAGCCGGCAACCCCGGCGGTGCCGCCCGGCCGATCAATACATGTCATAGTCGCCGCCGTGACCGGCGCCGCCCTTGCCCTTGGTCTCTTTCGGCTTCTCGGCGATGAGCGCATCGCTGGTCAGCAGCAGGGTCGAGACGCTGGTGGCGTTCTGCAGCGCCGTCCGCGTGACCTTGGCCGGGTCGATGACACCGATCTTGACGAGGTCTTCGTACTTGTCGGTGGCGGCGTTGTAGCCAAAGTTGCCGTCGCCGGAGAGCACCTTCTCGCAGACGATCGAGCCATCCTGGCCGGCATTGGTGGCGATCATCGACACCGGCGCCCGTGAGGCCCGGACCACAATCTGGTAGCCAACCGCCTCATCATCGGAGAGCCCCTTCGGCTTGACCTGCGAGCTGGCCCGCAGCAACGCGACACCGCCACCTGGCAGAATTCCCTCTTCGACGGCGGCCCGGGTGGCGTGCAGGGCGTCTTCGACGCGGGCCTTCTTCTCCTTCATCTCGCTCTCGGTGGCGGCTCCGACGTTGATCTTGGCGACACCGCCGGAGAGTTTCGCCAGCCGCTCCTCGAGCTTTTCGCGGTCGTAGTCGCTGGTGGC
>CALAZQ010000374.1 GCA_937926325.1 uncultured Planctomycetaceae bacterium
GATGGGGGCGACGTCGAGCGTGCTGCAGGTCCGGTCGCTTCCGCTCCCGGCTTCCTTCTCTGCAATCCGTTTGATGAGCTCGGGGATGCCCATGCCCACGAGCGTGCTCCGAAAGCAAGCGCAGCCCGGAGGGCGGAAGCGCAGCGCACGGGCAGTGAACGGCGGCCTGGATGGCCGCCATGAACGTCAAGCGAGTGGGCAGGGGCACACCCGAGCGGCTCGCTTCACTCACCGGCGAGGCGGTCGATTTTCTTGAGCATCGCTGCGGCACTGCTGCGGACCTCAGCCACCTTGTCGCCTTGCAGCTTTTCCACCTGCCTGGTCACCGCACCTGGCGGCTGCTCAGCCGTGGTGTCAATCAGTACGGCCAGGCCGCGGAGGGCGTTGATCACCAGCAGCACCCGCTTGTACCGCTGCGACTGCTCCTCATCGGACGAGGCAGCGGTCGTCTCGACATCGGGCGTTGCCAACAACTCGGCGAGTGCGTCATAGGCCTCAGGGCGACCAAGTCTGGCCAGGCCCAGGGCTGCGTTGGCCCGCACATCGGCATCGTCGTCAGCTGCCAGCCGCAACAGGGCATCGACACTCTTATCGCCCCCCAGCACGCCAAGCGTAAAGCCACAGGCATTCCGCACCTTGGCGTCAGCCGAAGCAGCAGCCTGCACCACTGCCTGAACCACGCTCCTGCGGTCAGCCAGTGAACGTCCCGCCTCATCAAGGTTGGTTGCCAGCACGGCGAGTGCCTCGACTGCTGCCTGCTTCGTCTCGCTGTCACCGTCGGTGGTGACTCGCCGGACCAGCGGGGCGGCCGCCTCCGGAACGGTGAACTCACCGAGTGCCCGGCAGAGATAAAGACGTAACGTCTGTGACTGCTCTCCGGTGCGGCCGCTGCCAACCTCGTCGTCGAGAATGCTGCCCAGTTCACTCGCCAGGTCGGCGTCGGACTTCAGCCGGCTGCCGCCGGGGCCGCGGAGATCATTCGCCAGGTTGAGCGCCGCCTGCCAGCGGCCTTCGTTGGCTCGGCGGAGGGTGCGGACATAAGCCTGCGGGTCGTTGCCCAGGTGAGCCAGCCAATGGAAGGCCAGCCAGACGCAGACGATGATGGCCACAATCAGGCCCGGCACCAGGAACAGTTGCACCAGAAACGCTGCACTGGGTGGCTCGACCGGTGGCAGGCTGTCGTCAGGGTTGATTGGTCGCTGCGGGGTCTCTGCCATGGGCCTTCGATGGGGTGTGCGATGCTGCGAATCGAGGCGGCCTGCGGCCCGCCACGCGAACCCGCGGCCGACACCCGGCCGAACCGCCTCCACAGCATGATAGACTGTCCCGTCTTGAGGTGAGACAGGTGCGTGACGCGATTTCTGGAGCCGTACTGCAGCCGATGCCTGAGCCGGCCGCGGCCTGCTGGCTGGATCAGACGGTGGTCGGCGGGCCACGCAGCGTCGCAGAGCAGTTGGCCATCGACGAAGCCCTGCTGGATGCTGCCAATGCGGGCGGGCTGACTGTGCCGGTTGTCCGGACCTGGCAGGCCGAACATCCCGCCGTGGTGGTTGGGTCTTCGAGCCGGCTGGCTGACGAGGTAGACCTGCCGACCTGCCGGCGGCTGGGTGTGCCGGTGCTCCGCCGGACCAGCGGCGGGGCGACGGTGGTGCTGGGCCCCGGCTGCGTCATGTGGACGGTGGTTACCCCCCATGCCGAGCCACCGCCGATCGATGCGATTCACGCCGCCATGCTCGACCCACTGGCGGCAGCCTTGGCACTGGCCGGCCGGCCGGTCAGCCGGCAGGGCACGTCTGATCTGACGGTCAGCCTGCCGGAGGGCATCCGCAAGGTTTCAGGCAACGCCCTGCGGGTTCGGCGACGGGGGGTGCTGTATCACGGGACGCTGCTCGACGATTTTCCGCTGGCGCTGATTGGGCAGCTGCTACGGCATCCGCCCCGCGAGCCGGCCTATCGGCAGCAGCGAAGCCACGACGCCTTTCTGGCCAACCTGTCGCTGGGCCGCCGGCAGATCGATGCGGCCGTGCGGGCAGCCTTCGGGGCCTGGCGAGACGAGTCCGACTGGCCGCAGCAGCAGGCGGCAGATTTGGTGGCGTCTCGCTATGGGCTGGCGAGCTGGACCGAACGGCTGTAGCGATCGGCCCCACCCGCCTTTCCCTCTCTGTCAGTCTGGGGTGAGTTGGTGGGTCGGGAGGATTGAAAAGCCGGCCTGACAAGGGCTGATTCGTTACCTCATCCGTCGACGATGACATGAGCGGCGGATGGAGCAGCGGGTGATCGGAAACCAGCCTTCCGTCAGATCGGGGCTGGTGGTTACCGTCCCGCCCGCGTGCGACATGAGGTCGTCCGACCAGACTGCAACAGGAGGTTGCTTGCGATGCGTTTGCATATGAATGCCGCAGACGTGCGGGAAATGGTTACCCGGCTGTTCGTTGAGCTTGGTGCCGACCACGATGATGCGGCCGATCTTCAGGAAAACATCCGGATCGACCGCGGCCGCTGTGTCGCCCGCTGCTATCGGGTAACCGAGATGTTCGCCATGTGGCTGATCGACTGCGGCGTGGTGCAGTTCTACAACGCCGATGGAGAGATGCTGCACACCGTGAATCTCTTCAACGAGTTGCAGCCACAGCGGGCTGCGGCCTAACCGGGGAACGTCAGGCGGAACGAAAAGACATCTGCCACCGGCGGTGGCAGTGAGCCCGGGGTGAAGTTTGTTTTCCTTTGGCTCACGAGTGGAGTTGGTGGCCTTGAACGGCCTCTTCTCCAGACAGCTTGCTCACGGGGCACTGCCCATCATGTCGACTGCAATCAGCAGCCCACCGAGGCTCTCGATCGTCATTCCCGCTCCGGCCGATGCGGCCGCCCTCGAAGAGACGCTGGTCAGCGTGCTCGAGAACCGGCCAGACGAATCTGAAATCATCGTCGTGCTCGGCTTTGAGTATGGCGACCCCTGGAACATTCACGACGAGGTCCGATTCATCAAGGCGCCGGTCGGTGCCAACCGGGTGGCCTGCATCAATCTAGGACTGGCGGCGAGCCGGGGCCGAATTTTGCACGTGCTGGCGGCCGGCTGGCGGGCGACACCGTTCTGGACCGACGCGGCCGTCGAACACTTTGCCAGCGAGCAGGTGGGGGCGGTGGTACCGCTGGAACTTGCTTCTGACGATCTGGACCGAATTGTGGCAACCGGCATTGAGACCCGGCGGGGTGGCCGTCGCGTCTGCCTACGGCCGCGGGGTGATGCCTCGCGGGTGAAGGGCTTTCATGCGGCTGAGCATGTGGTGCCGTCGGGGCCGACGCTTGAGGCTGGCTTTTGGAGCAGCCAGATGCTGGCCAGGCTGACCAACGGCTTTTGCCTGTCGTGCGGCGATGAGTATGCCGACGCCGACATGGCGGTATCGTTGCAGGCGGCAGGCGGCCGGGTGGTTCTTGAGCCGTCCTCGCGGGTGGTGGCAGCGGCGGAGCGGCAGCGACCGCAGCGGGCCTTTGCGGCGGGCCTCTATGGCGAGCGGCTGTTCTGGCGATCGTTGGCTGCAGAGCCGATTCTGCAGAGCCTGGTGCTGCACGTCTTCGAGGTGCTGCGGCATGCCTTGGTTCGGGCGCCGCTGGGCACCCTGCCGATGCTGGCCGGCCGGCTGGTGGCGGTGCTGCAGTTTGGGTGGTACGTGCCACGGTTTCGCGAGTTGCGACAGCTCATGCGGAATGGCCCCACCGAAGAGAGTCCGTCGGCGACGGCCGATCGCCGGCTGCGGTTCGAAGCGGGCCATGCGGGAGGGGGTGTCAGCCAACCTCGGCGGCGACCGCGGGTTTCACTGCGGCGGAGTGCCTAACTGGGTTGGTGCCCAGCTGGGTTGGTGCAGCTTCCAGCCCCCTGCCCCGCAGAACGGCCCCTGCTGGCTTGAGCGGGTTGCGAGTGCTAGACTTCCGCGATGGCAGCTTGCTGCAGCGGTTTCATCCGGATTCACCGCAGCGGTGGCAGTTGCACGTCCGTGCGAAAGCCCTCGTAGCTCAATTGGATAGAGCGCTAGCCTCCGGAGCTAGAGGTTACAGGTTCGATCCCTGTCGAGGGTATT
>CALAZQ010000375.1 GCA_937926325.1 uncultured Planctomycetaceae bacterium
AGGCAACAGTGCCTGGCAGGCCTTCCTGCTGCGCGGCTACCGCTACCACACGGTAAAAGTGCGGGCCGGCCATCCGGTGCTGATGCGCGTCAGCGCCGTGGTCACCCATCACGACGTGAGTTCCCCATTGCGTTTCGAGTGCAGCGACGAGGGCCTGACGAAAGCATGGCAAGTCACCGACCGCACCCTCCGCGCTAACATGCTGGATGCCTTTGTGGACAACAACTGGCGGGAGCAAACACAGTGGCTCCACGATGGCTGCATGGGCGCGCTCGGGGCCTGGGCCACCTACGGCGACACGGCGCTGTGGCGGCGTCTTCTCCGGCAGACGGCCCAGTCCGCCAGATATCTCGACGATGGCGCGGTGCACTCCATGCCTGCGTGTGATCCCACCTATCAGAGGTCCTGTATGCCGATCTGCGACTACAGCCTGCAATGGGTGATCAGCGTGGAGCAATACCACGCCGTCACCGCGGACGACGCGCTCATCCGGGAAGTGCTGCCAGCCATGCGTGATTGCGTGATGGGGCATGTGGAGAGCGGCTTCACCAGCGAAGGACTCTTCATCCAGCCGGTCGGATCGAAACTGTTCTTCGACTGGGTATCGCGTCCGTGGGACAAGCGGCCGTACAGCCTCATTCTCAACCTCACGGTGCTCCGCGCGCTCCGGAGCGCCGCAGTCGTCGCCGATGCGGCCGGAGATTCCACGCTTGCAGACCACTGTCGGAGGCGTGACGCCGAACTTGCCCGGACCATCGCAAAACGCTTCTGGTCCGACCAGCATCACGGATGGCTGGATCACATCGAACCGTCCGCGCAGGTGCAGCGTGAGGTATTGGCCGGGCGCCCGGCTGACTGGCTCGAGGATCCCTGGCAGAAGATCATCGTCGACGGGATCAAGAGACGTAATGGGAACCTGTACCCCACCCCCTGCACTCGCCATGGCAATGCCCTGGCTTTGTGGATGCGGCTCGGCTCAGCCGACCAGCAGGCCGCCGCCAGGCTGCTCGTGGCCGCCTTTGAGCCTAACGACGAAAACAACAACGGCATGAGCCCGCTGTGGACCGACAAGATTTTTGGCGCTCTCTTTGAAGCCGGCCGGGATGCGGACGCCATTCGGCTTCTGCAAGCAAGCTACGGAACGTGGGCGAAGAACGGCGCACTGCACTGGGGCGAGGGCTTCGGTCCGAGCGACAAGGCTCAACTATGCGGCTCAAGCGTCAATTGGGTACTGTCCAGCTACGTGCTGGGCGTTCGCCCCGGCAGCGCAGGCTTTCGCGACGCGATCTTCGACCCGCGCCCGGGCGGTCTCACCTCGGCGAAAGGCAGCGTTCCCACCCCTCATGGCCTTATCAAAGTGGAATGGCGGCGAATCGACGATGTGATCGAAACCGTGATTGAAACACCCGAAGGCGTGCGCCTTCACACGCCCAGCCCCAAAGTCCGACTTCAAGCAAGCGCCACCCGGGCGCCCGAAGGCAAGACACGGAACATCGAGAAATAGCGACTTGCCCAGGTGTCGACATCGCTCACCCACAGAATCCGTGGGCGGAAGTCCACGCGGCCGGGGGCCAACGGCGTCGTCGAACTTGCGCCGCTTGAGTTCCTCGACCGTTTGGCGGATCTCATCCCGCCGCCGCGGAAGCACCGGCATCGCTACCACGGGGTGTTTGCACCGAACCACAAGCTGCGAAAAGCCGTCACGGCGCTGGCGATCGGGAATATCGGCAAGCGGTGCGATGCAGCGACCGGCGGGCATGCGACCGGCGGGCAACCCACGGAAGGCTGCTGCGACGCGAATCAAAAGCCCCGCTCGCACGACACCTCCCGGATTGCGTGGGCGAAACTCATGGCCCGGGTGGGGGAGGAGTTTCCGCTCGAGTGCCCAGCGTGTGGCGGCGACATCCGGCTGATCGCGTTCATCACCGAGCCGGGGCCCATCCGCAAGATTCTCACACATCTCGGCGAACCGCTCGAACCGCCACCGGCGTCGCCCGCTCGTGGCCCACCCACCGACTGGGGCGAGCTCGTCCAGGTCCACGACGACCGCGACATCTTTCAGGCGTCCCCCCAAGAGCCGCCCGCGATCGACATCCACAGCCTCTGAACGCTGTAGGACGCGAGGTCACGACAAAGCCGCCGGGCCGCCGGACGCGGAGAGGCTCTGCGCTGACGCCAGAAAACCAACACCTCGGAGGGAGAAGACAGGCGGGCTGGGAAAGGCCTGGTGCGGATTGGGAGACGGGAGCACGCGACTCACGAGCCGCTCATCACTCGGGCGATGCTTGCGGAAGTGCCATTGGCCGGGCTATCCCC
>CALAZQ010000376.1 GCA_937926325.1 uncultured Planctomycetaceae bacterium
CCCCTCAGGAGCAACCCATGTCAGCCCACTTTGCCCGAGCCTTTGCTGTTGTCGTGGTCATCGCCGCCAGCGTCCTCGCCCCGGCCGCCTTGGCCGCCGAGCCCAAGGGACCGGCCTATACCGCAGCCGCCGAGGCCGACGCCGACTTTGCCCGGCAGGGTGAATACCTCGGCACCGTGATTCACGAGGGGCAGTCAATGCAACTCGGCGTGCAGGTGATCGCCCGCGGTGATGGAGCCTTTGACGTGGTCGCCTATCCCGGCGGCCTGCCGGGAGCCGGCTGGCAGCCGCCCAACAAGATCGTCGGCACCGGCAAGACAGAGGGCAGCGGGGACGATGCAGTCGTCAAACTCGAAGGCGTCGACTGGGGCGGCACCACCCGCCGCGGCATCATCCGCAAGGGTGCCATCGTGGTCGTCGATGAGGCCGGCAGCGAACTGACCAGGCTGCCCAAGACCGTCCGCAAGAGCTCCACGCTCGAGGCCGAGCCACCGGCGGGAGCGGTGGTGATCTTCGCTGGCAGCGACACCGACAGCCTCGTCAACGGTCGGATGACCGACGACGGCCTGTTGATGGAAGGCGTCACCACCAAAGACAGCTTCGGCGCCGCCCACTGGCACATCGAGTTCTGCCTGCCCTATCAGCCGTTCGACCGCGGCCAGGGTCGGGGCAACAGCGGGGCCTACTTCCAGGGCAGCTACGAGGTGCAGATGCTCGACAGCTTCGGTCTGGAGGGGAAGAACAACGAGTGCGGCGGTATCTACAAGGCCGCGCCGCCGAGCGTGAACATGTGCCTGCCGCCGCTCTCCTGGCAGACCTATGACGTCGATGTCACGCCGCCGGTGTTTGAAGATGGAAAAAAGGTCGCCAACGCCCGGCTCACCGTCCGCCACAACGGCGTCATGATTCATGACAACGTTGAGGTGCCCGGCATCACCCCGGGCGGCCCCCAGAAAACCGAACAGCCGACCGGCCCGCTGTATCTGCAGAACCATGGCAACCCGGTGCGGTACCGCAACATCTGGGTCTTGCCGAAATCGTGAGCCCGGGCGACCTGCTACGACCGAAGGAGTCGGGGGGCGATGCGACCACCGCCCAGCTTGTCTGCTGCGGCTGCGGGCTGCTCTGTGACGACCTTACCGGCACGACTGCCAC
>CALAZQ010000377.1 GCA_937926325.1 uncultured Planctomycetaceae bacterium
GCTTCGATGCATCCTCCGGTGCCGTGACTCCGCTCGATCCGCCCAATGCGAATCCGCCACCGGGCACCGGCCCGCGACACCTCGTCTATCACTCCACGTTGCCGATGGTCTATTTCACGAACGAACAAGGCATCGGGCTTTCCACCTACGAACGACTCTCCGATGGGGCACTCGCACTGCGTCAAGACATCGACATTCTCCCGCCAGACATGTCGAAGGCAGGCCTGACCGCCTCCGACCTCGAGATCACGGCGGACGACAAGTTCATTTTCGCCGGCTTGCGGGGGCACGGCCAGGATTTTGACCGGATCGCTCGCTACCGAGTCCGCGATGACGGCCAGGCCGAGCTGCTCGGCTTGACGCCGACAGACAAGATCCCGTGGGGGCTGGTGCTGTCACCAGACGGCGAATTTCTCCTCGTCTCCGCAACCGGCGGTGCGACGCTCTCCGCCTTCCGAATCACCGCCGAGGGAGACCTGCACAAGGTTGCCAGCCTGTCGTGGGATGCGGAGATTTCGGATCTTCTGACACACGCCATACCCGACCCGGCCGCTTGCCAGCTTTCCAAAATCAACTCCCGCGCCGACCTTGATACGGTTATCGCCAACACGGCAGATGCGGCTTTGAAACACGCGCTCCAGGTCCATGCCGACAGCATCATGGCCGCGGCCGAACGACATCCGCATGTCGAGGCTGTTATCCGCACGATCAAGAGTTCACCGGGCACTTTTGCCACGATCAACACCACCCCCGATTCCCTGAGACAAGCGGCGGGGGGGGACATCCCGCTCTTCGATACGCTGTCGGAGGTCGATACACGGATTTTGGGCGGCAAGGCCCATGAACATCGCAACGAGGACGAAGACCCGTACGATGCCACATTCATCGCTCACCTTTCGCACATTCATTCACTCGAAACGGTCGTACTCGAGGCCACGGGAATCCAGGACTCCTGGGTGGCTCCGCTTCTCGAGCTCAGGAATCTGAAAAAGCTCAGTGTGAACGGCTTCGGGCGACTCGGAGATGCCAGCTTGATTCAGTTCGGGCAGCTCGTGCACTGTCCCGATCTCACCCACCTCGAGCTGGCATATTTTGGGGCAGCGACCGATGCGGGCTGGGAACGGCTCGCTGCCCTGAAAGACCTTGAGTCTTTCTCTCCGCGTGGCGCTCGTTTCCCCGGCCATTGCTTTGCCGAGTTCAAGGGTTGGACGAAACTGAAAACTATCAACTTTCACAGCAATGGGCTGGACGACGAAGGCCTCGGCTATGTGTGTGAGAACTTCCCGAACCTCGAATTCATCAAGTTGTGGCACTCCAAGCTCATCACCGATGCCAGTGCGGAGCACCTGAAAAAGCTGAGCAGGCTGAAAGGAATCGAAATAAGCTGCTCCACCGCCACAGCGGCGCTGACCAAACATTTTGCACACTTACCGCTCGAATACGTGGCGCTCGAGTATGGAGTCATCGCTCCGGCCTCTGACGCCATCGCCTCGGTCAAATCCGTGTCCACGCTCCGTCGCCTCAAGTTGGCGAACAGGCCGCTCACCGACCCGGATCTGACTCTGCTCGCCGGCGCGACCCAGATCGAGGAACTTACCATCCGCATCCGCGAGTTGCCGGACGAGCGGCTGCCCCAGCTTCAGGCCTTCTCTTTTTTGAAGTCGCTGCGTTTGGTGATAAAGAAGCCCTTGAGCCAGGAAACCCGGAGCAAAATCCGGGCCTTGCTACCAAATACCAAACTCCACTTCGAGTGAACCTTACTTCGAGTGAACTTTCGAGCAACGCATCAGAACGCGGCCCAAAGCGTCGGACTGGTGACCGGGATTGGCAGCAGTCGACGTCGACAGCGGCCAATGGCAGGCGACCATGACAGCGGGTGATCTTCGTCGTTACTTGGCGAGCGGGATATCAAAGGTCTGGCTGCCGGGCTCGATGAGGAACTCCAGCCCGGATGTCTTCACGGACCCGTAACGATTCGGTATGGGAACATAGGGCCCCACGTCTTCCCAGGGAGCCGGAATAAGGGTGTCAAACGGGTCGCTTGACGGGATCACGTCACCGGTCGGCGGCGGTTTGGGTTGCGGCTTGAACGTTTCCACCGACACCCGTGCCCGGCCGACCGGCGGGTTTTCAATCTCGTAGGCTCCGTCTGGACCGATAGTGCCACTGAGCACCGGCCGCCCCTCGCCGTCGCACAAAAATGTCACCCGCCCCGCCGGCAGCGGCTGCCCGTCGTAGGTCACCGTTCCGCTCACCCGGTTTGGTCGGCTGCAACCGACCGAAAGTAGCGCGAGCAGGACCAAAAACCGCACGCAGCTCGTTTCAGAATTCACCCGGGATGTCTCCTTGGTTCGGTGTGCACAGTGCCCACCAGGTGTCGCCATTGATGTCATCACGGATCGCGCGGGCGCTGCCGTCGGCGAAGCCCGCCATCATGCT
>CALAZQ010000378.1 GCA_937926325.1 uncultured Planctomycetaceae bacterium
CCGCTGGTGCTCATTGGCGGCTGCTGTTTCACGGAAAGCGCCGACATCGTGTCGGCGTTTCCTTGGCGGGCCTCCGCCCGCTGGTGCTCATTGGCGGCATCCTGCCGCCGGGTGGGGTGGCGGTTCTGGGGTGCGATGCTGAACGCTGGAAGCCGCCGGCGGGAGCCGGCGGACAGCGGTGCTGGTTGACGCAGCGTTCAACCCGCTGCCTGTCCAGTCGCTTCCGCTCCTGGCTTCCTCTCAATACTTCGAACTGGACGAGGCGAGGGGGCGGTCAACGCCCCAACAGGTCTGCTACACTCCTGGTTTTCTGCCACCAACCCGCTGACGGACCGCTTGTGGAACGCCGCTACGCCTTCTTTATCGCCATTTCGCTCGCCGCTGTCCTCAGCAGCCAGGTGCTGCGGTCGGTGCTGTTTCCCAAGCCCCCAGCTGAGCCCGCTGCTGCCCAGCAAGAGCCGGTGGACGACGGCGAAAACCGGCAACAGCAGGCGGCTGACAGGCCCGCGGCCGAGGAGCAGGCTGACCCCACTCAAAAGGTTGAAAACACCACGGCCGGTGAGCCGGCCGCCGCCGCTGGCGAGCAGGTACTTTCGGCTGCGGAGGCCGCCCCTCGCCGGCACTTTGCACTCGGCTCACTCGACCCCGACGGGCCGGTCGGCATGCTGGTGACTCTCTCCAGCCGGGGCGGTACGGTCGAACGCATCGAACTGGCCGGTGAGCAGTTTCATGACCAGGATGACCGCGGGGCCTACATCGGGCATCTGGCTGCCGACGTGGTGCCGGAAGGCTGCCGGCTGGGCGTGGTCGGCCCCGGCACCCCGGCGGCAGCGGCTGGCCTCCAGGCTGGGGATGTCATCGTGCGGGTGGCCGATTCCAGCACTCCTGACCCGAAGAGTCTGGTGGCGGTGCTGGCGCGATCCAAGCCGCGACGGCCGCTGTCGGTGACCTTTCGCCGCCCGAGTGGCGAAACACTCGGCTCCGAACAGACCGTCGAGCTCACGCCGACCCGGCGACCGCTCGAGGTGATCCGGCCCGAGTTTTCGGCCGTGCCGGTTGCCGATGTGGCTGCCGGCTTTCACGATCCGCTCTCATTCCGGCTGTCACTGGCCTCGCGGGACGGTGCGGCTCGGCCCGATACCGGTCGTGAATTGCCGGGGCAGGAACTTCAACAAATCGATTGGGATGCCGAGAGCGTGGACGACGGCGGGGCCGTCCGGTTCAGTCGCCGGCTGGCTGGTGGGCTTGAAGTAGTGAAGGAATATCGGCTGGTCACCTCCGCCGACGATCCGGTCGGGCAGGTCGATGACGCCCGCGCGGGGCAGTACCGGCTGCAGCTGCGGGTGTCGTTCACCGCCACCGAGCCGACCCGGCTGGAATATGCCCTCGACGGCCCCAACGGCCTGCCGACCGAGGGCTGGTGGTATGCCGCCCGGATCTCGCGGTCGTGGGGGTCGCTGGGGGTCCGTGATGTGGCCATGCGGTTTGTCGGCGAGCCGACGGCGCTTGTCAGCAGTCTCACCCTCGCCGATGAAGACACCGAGCAGCCACCCACCGCGGTGCTTGAGAGCAAGCCGCTGGCGTTTGCCGGGGTTGATGCCCTCTATTTTGCGTCCGGTCTGATTCCCGCCACGGATGGGCCGGAGGTGCCGCAGCTGGCCGAGGTCCAGCCGCTGGTCGTCGGTGAGGTGCCTGAGGCGGCGCGGCGGAAGCTGGTCAACGTCAGCTGCCAGTTGCTCTCCCGCGAGCTGGATCTTGAGCCGGGGCAGACCGTCACCCACCGCTACGACATTTTCGCCGGCCCCAAGAAGCCTGAACTGCTCGCCAGCTTCGGGCCACCACGGGCGGCGATGAATGACCTCGTCTACTACGGCTGGTTCGGCTGGGTCGCCCGGCCGATGATCGCGATTTTGCATGTGCTGCATGCGATCGTGAGGAACTATGGCATCGCGATCATTCTGCTGACGGTGATTGTCCGCGGGGCGATGTTCCCGATCAGCCGCAAGCAGGCGATCTCGTCGCAGAAGATGCAGGTGCTGCAGCCGGAGATGAAGGCGATTGCCGAGAAGTACAAGAACGATCCGCAGAAGCGGACGATGGCGACCCAGGAACTCTGGAAGAAGCACAACTACAACCCGGCCGGCGGCTGCCTGCTGGTCTTTATCCAGATTCCGATTTTCATGGGGCTTTACCGGTCGCTGGCGACCGATGTCGAGCTGCGGCAGGCGCCGCTGTTCAGTTCGGCGGTTCGCTGGTGCTCAAATTTGGCCGCCCCCGACATGATGCTCGACTGGTCGGGCTTCATGCCCGGCTTTCTGGTCGCCCCCGAGGGCTGGCTGGGGCCGTACCTCAACATCTTTCCGCTGCTGACCATCGGCCTGTTCCTCTGGCAGCAAAAACTGTTCATGCCGCCGGCGGTCGACGAGCAGGCCAAGATGCAGCAGCAGGTGATGAAGTACATGATGTTTTTTATGGCGCTCATGTTCTTCAAGGTGCCCTGCGGCCTCTGCCTCTACTTCATCGCGTCGAGCCTCTGGGGCATCGCCGAACGGCTGATGCTGCCGACAGCCAAGCCGGGGGCGGCCCTGGCCGGAGCCGGCGGCCCCACCGTCGTCGATGCCGTCAGCAGCAAGCCGGCCGGCCCTGCAGCCGCAGCCCGCAGCAAGCGGCGAAAGCGGAAATAACGGCGTCAGCAGTGACGCTGGGCCGCTCCAAATTCGTCGGCTGGCTGGAGGCTCTTCTGGCGTAGGATTTCGCCATGGCCGTCCCCTCCACCACCGACCTGATTGTCGCCCCGGCGACACCGCCGCGGCCGGCTGCCCGGGCGATTGTGAGGCTGACGGGCGCGGGGCTGGTCGACCTGCTCGGCCGGCTATTCATGGCCAGTGACACAACACCGCTTAAGCTGCCGGCAGTCGGCGAGCCGCCCCGGCAGATTCCAGTGCGGCTGCATCCCGATTCGCTCGGCCGCGACTGGGGCGAGCTGCCGGTGGCGGTGCTGTTCTGGCCGGGGCCTGCCGGACCGCTGGGGGCCGCCGTTGCTGAGGTGCAGCTGCCCGGTTCACCGCTGTTGCAGGCGGCGGTGGTCGAGGAGGCCTGCCGGCTGGGGGCGCGGCTGGCCCGGGGCGGGGAGTTTTCCCTGCGGAGCTTTCTCGCCGGCAAGATCGACCTGCTGCAGGCCGAGGCGGTGGTCGCCGTGGTCGATGCCCGCACACCGGCGGAACTGAGCACCGCCCTCGACCGCATGGCCGGGGGCGTCGGCCGGGCCGTTGAGCAGCTGCGGGGCCGGCTGCTCGATCTGGTCGCCGACATCGAAGCAGCCATCGACTTTGCCGACGACCTCACCCCCGATGCCGTTCCGGTGGCTGAGACCGCTGCCGGGGCCCTGCTGCCGCAGCTGGAGCCGATCCTCATCGAGTTGGACGCCGTGGCGGCACAGCTGGCCAGTCGTGAGGCGGCTGTCACCGGCGGGCTGCCCCGGGTGGTGCTGGCCGGCCCGCCCAACATCGGTAAGAGCAGCCTGTTCAATGCCCTGCTCGGTCGCGAGGCAGCGCTGGTGGAGGATGCGGCAGGCACCACCCGCGACTGGATTGGCTCTGAACTGCTCGATCCCAGTGGCACACCTGCCTGTCTGCTCGTTGACGTAGCCGGCGTGCTGGTCTCGCCCGCGCAGGTAGTAAACGAGCCTGACGAGCTGGTGGCATCAGTTGTTGCAGCTGCCGACCGGGTTGCCCGGGAGGAAATTCACCGGGCCGATGTGGTGGTCGTCTGCCGCGACGCGGCGGCCGTGGCAGGCCCAGCCATTGAGCTGCCCGCTGACATACCGCGAATCGACGTCCTCACCCGCAGCGACCGCCGGGCCGAAACACCTGTGTCGGCAGAGCCGTGCCTCGTCACCAGCACGGCAACGGGTGCGGGGGTTGAGCCCCTGAAGCAGAACATTCTGGCAGCGGTTGCCAGCCTGCCGCAGCAGAGCCCGGCGACCCTGCGGCTGCGGGCCGGCATTGCAGCCGCTCGGCAGCCGCTGGACTCAGCCCGCCAGCTGCTTGCCGGTACAGCTGACGGCCTGCCCGCCGACGAAGCCCTGCTGGCAGTCCTGCTGCGTCAGGCCATCGATGCGCTCGGTGAAGTGACCGGCGTGGTGATCGGCACCGACATCATCGACCGGGTCTTCTCCCGGCACTGCATTGGGAAGTAATGCCTTCGTGGTGATTCCCCTATCCTGATAGCAGCTACACCGAACCGTCATCAGAAAGCCCATGCCAGTGACCCAGCCAAGCGATTTTGATTGTTCAGCCGTCCTCCCCCGGCTGGCCCGTGGAGCCGAGGCTTGGGCAGCCCAGACAACCGCGCAGCGGGCGGCGGTTGCCTCGCAGACTGCCCGCGCGGTTGCAGCGGCAACAGCTGCTTGGACGGAGGCGGCCGTGGCGATCAAGGCAGCCGGCCCTGACGGGCCGCAGCGGATTTCAGCCGAATTGCAAACGACGCTCGTGGCGGAAGAGCTGGC
>CALAZQ010000379.1 GCA_937926325.1 uncultured Planctomycetaceae bacterium
GGCATCGTACTGATCGGCCGCGCTCGCCGCAGCCCGGAACCAGGCGATGGCCTCGTCAACGTCATGCCCGAGCTGGGCTGCGTAAAAGAGCCGTGAAGCAGTACCGAAGTCGGTGAAGGGGGGATCTCCGGGATAACGAAAGTCTTCCGGCAGCCGGCAGGCGTAGCTGGCGAGAGCCACTGCCTGGGTGAGCACGGCTGGATCGGTGCAGACCCGGGCGAACCGCAGCACGGCCTGCAGATGGGAGGCGTCGAGATGGATGCTGGCATCGTGCGTGAGGCCGTCGGCCGCTGCCAACACCGCCGCCACCCCTCCGCCGCTGGTTCGGATCTCGGCAAGTGTTGCCGCCGGCAGGAGGCCTCGCTCTTCCAGGTCGCGGGCCAGGCTCTCAAAGAGTTCACCGTGCAGATGCTCAACCAACAGGGCGGCTACCGGAGCCTGCCGGTCGGGTGGCAATGCCGCCACCGATTGCTCATAGGCGGTGATCGCATTGCAGGTGCCCTGCACGGCGAGCATCACGCGAATGCCGAGGGTCGGGTCGAGCCCCTCCCAGAGGGCCAACTGCACGACCTCCTGCAGCGGCTGATAGGACGCCTCATCGTCTGCACCGGCAGCCACCCCGGCCAGCAGCTGCTCGGTGAAGGTCCGAAGTCGCTCGACCACCTCCTGCTGATCGACCGAGGCCCGCAGGTACATCCAGCCACCGGCAATCTGCCCGTCCTCGAACAGGCCCCAGCCGACTTCGCGGCAGGCAGCGATGGTCTGCTCATCGAGCCGGCCACGAAGGTCGGCGGCAGCCTCGGCAACAGGCCCGACCAGCGGCAGGCCGAGGGCGAGCCGGGCCCGCAGTAACCGGGCATCGAACAGCCCGTGCCACCGCCGGTGGTGGCGAAGCGTCTCTTCGAGGCGGCCCAGCATGGCGTCAGCGCCAGCGGCCTGCTGGGTCGTGAGCAATTCAGCCGCCAGGCTGGCGGTGTCGAGCGGATGGTCGGTCGTCGATTCGGTCACAGGAGGCATTCCTTCGGTTCATTGAAGCAACTGCCGCTGTCGCAGTGCTTCGTAGGCAAGCACAGCGGCGGTGGCGGAGACGTTGAGGCTGTCAGCCACGCCGAGCATCGGCAGGGCGACGGTGGTGAGGGCGAGTGATCCGGTGGCGGCTGCGTCAAACCAGGCAGCTGAGATGCCGTGGGCCTCACTGCCCAGCAGGATCACCGCATCGCTGCCGAGGTCGGCGTCGTGCCAGCGGCAGCTGCCGTCAGGGGTGGCAGCAATCACCCGGCGGTGGTGGGCAGCACACCACTCGATTGCCTCTGCCGTCGTGGCCGCCGCCAGCGGCAGGCTGAACACGGTGCCAAGGCTGGCTCGGATCACCGCCGGGTTGGCCGCATCGGTGCCGGCACCGCAGACGATTACCCCACCGCAGCCAGCGGCATCGGCTGAGCGGAGGATCGCCCCGAGGTTTCCGGGCTTTTCAATGCCTTCCACGATGAAGATGGGGCGGCTGGCTTCCGGTGCAAATGCCTTGAGCGTGCCACTGCGAAACCGGACGACCGCCACAACGCCCTCGTTCCGGCCGCCGAAGCCGACACGGGCAAAGGGCCGCTCAGCCACGGGAACCAGCGGCATGTTACGGTCAACGAGTTCGGCCAAGACGTCCATCAGTGGAGTTGCTGGCGGTGACAAACTGTCAGCCGCAACAAATGCCTCCACCACATCAACCCCGGCCCGGAGGCAACGCTTGATTTCCCGCAGCCCGTCAACCAGCGTCAGGCCGGTCTCCCGGCGCTGGCCGGCATCCCGAAGCCGGGCTGCCGCACGGACGCGAGGGTTCGCCGGGCTCGTGATTGTGCCGGTGGCCAGAATGGTGTCGATGATTGTTGCGGTGTTGGTCACAGACCGTTGGTCTTCTGGTTGGTGGGCGGTGACTGGCCGCCGGTCCGGGCAAAGCCACCCAGCGGCAGCGGCCGCCCTGTCAGGTCGGGGCAGGTCAGGTCGCCCCAGTCGATGCTGGTCGCTGCCAGTGGTGTCGCCTGCAGGGCAGCCTTCAGTGTGTCTTGCAGCCGCCGTGGCTGCCAGCCGGGGGAGTGGGCCGTGAGCAGCACGGGGCCGCTGGCATCCTGCTTCAGCAGCCGGCCACAGTCGGCCAGCAGCGGCAGCAGGTCACGGTCGATGGCAAAGGCCTCGCCCTTGGGCCCATGGCCCCAGGAGGGCGGGTCGAGCACAAAGCCGTCATAGCGGCTGCCCCGCCGAAGTTCACGGCCGACAAACCGCTGAGCATCTTCGCGAACCCAGCGGATCGGTGCCGCGGCCAAGCCGGAGGCAGCTGCATTCTCCCGGGCCAGTTCCATTGCCTGCCGAGAACTGTCGATGTGGACAACCTCGGCTCCGGCGGCAGCCAGGGCCAGCGTGGCTGCACCAGAGTGGGCGAATAATGAGAGGACCCGGCTCCCTGGCGGCGTCACCTGCGTGAGCCACCGCCACTGGGCCCACTGCTCCAGAAAAATGCCGACCTGCCCCGATGGTGCCGGCCGCACGGCAAGCTGCAGAGACGAAGCTGTGAGTGGCAGCTCAATGAGCCAGGGGTCGGGCAGGGGGCCGTCGATTTCCCAGCTGCCGCGGCCCCGGCTGGTCTCGTGAAAGACGACGGTCGCGTTTGGCCAGAGGCCAGGCTGCCGTCTGGCGGCTTGCGTAGCGGGCAGCGGGCGGTCGATCAGCACCCCGCCAAAATGCTCCAACCGCCGGCCCTGGCCGGTCTGGTCGCAGCCAAAATCGAGGACAGCAGGGTCGGGAAACTTTCTGCGGGCTGGATCGTTCATAGCTAGCAGGAAGCATACGACCGACAACAGCGGCTGTCGCCGGGCGGCTGTCAACCACGCCCGGTGCCTCACCCATCTGTTCCCCCACAATCAATAAGGAGCTTGCCATGAAACGCACAATCGTTCTTACCGCTGTTGCACTGACTGGCGTCGGGCTGCTGGTGCTGCCGCAGTGGCGGCTTAAGGCCGACGAGCCGCGGCCGTTCCGGCAGCAGGGCGATCGCGTCGAAGCGTTTCGCGGCCGGGGGCGGCCCGGCATGGAGAGCGGCGACCGGTCGGCCATGCGGGAGCAGGTGCTGCGGCGGTTCGATGAAATTCTGGACCGGCTGGCGCGGATTGAACGCCGGCTGGGTGCTGGCCCGTCAGAACGCGATGGGGATGGCGGCAGACGACCAGCCGACCGCAGTGAGCCGGGCCGCGGGCCGCGGCCCCCTCGCCCTGACTGGATGGGCGAGGGGAGCGAAGGGTTCCGGCCCGGTCCCCGCATGCGGTCACCGCGGGGAGATGGTCGGCAGATGGGCAGTGAAGAGCGGCCGCTTGACCGCCTCGAACTGCCGAAGGAAATGCGCGAGCAGATGGAGCAGCGGATGCGGCAGGGACGGGAGATGATGCAGCAGGCCCGCGAACGGATGGAGCAGGCCCGGGAAAAGTTTGCCGAGATGCAGGAGCGGATCGAGACGCTCGAGGCCGAGGTCGAGCGGCTGAAAAAAGCCGAGGACGATAGCTGAATATTCCGCAGAAATGGAAAAATCAGCCGTTTGGCAAGATGTTTCCGGGTAACAGGCGGGCTGGGGCGAACATGACTGTCACGGTGGATCGCTTGACCTCAAGCGGCCGCTGAGCTTTCATGAAAGTGTGGAGGGTTGTGACCCTCCAGATGCGAGTCCCGCCGATCGACCGACCGGTCCGCGTTTGTGATGAGGGTTTCATCTCAGCAAACGGCGACGCGGGTGTTTCCCCGAGGAGTTTCCGATGGGACGCGCCACTGCGTTGGGTTGCTGTGTGTCGTTGGTGGCACTTTCTGGCCTGCTATCTGCTGATCTGGTCGCAGCCGATACGATCGACTTCAACCGCGACATCCGCCCGCTGCTTTCCGACCGTTGCTTCGCCTGCCATGGGCCGGATGAGGAGGATCGGCAGGCAGGCCTGCGGCTCGATGAGGCGGCAGCAGCAACGGCGGAACTCGACAGCGGCCTGCGGGCTATCGTGCCGGGGCAGGCGGCAGCGAGCGAAATGCTTGCCCGCATCACCAGCGCCGACCCCGATGTGGTGATGCCGCCGCCGGAAGTGGGCAAGCCGATCACCCCGGCTGAGGCTGAACTGCTGGCTCGCTGGATTACGGATGGGGCCGAGTACCGCGACCACTGGGCTTTCGAGCGGGTCGAGCGGCCGCCAGTGCCCGAGGTGGCCGATAGCACCTGGCCGCTGACCCCGATCGACCGCTTCATCATGACGCGGCTCATCAAGGAGGGGCTTGAGCCCAATGCCGAAGCCGATCGGGCAACCCTGGCCCGCCGGCTCGCCCTCGATCTGACGGGCCTGCCGCCCGAACCGGCAACGGTGGCTGCCTTTCTTGCTGACAAGAACCCTGGTGCCTACGAGCGGTACGTCGACCGGCTGCTGGCCAGCCCGCATTACGGCGAGCGAATGGCGATCGAGTGGCTCGATGCTGCCCGGTATGCCGACAGCCACGGCTACCAGACCGATTCCAGCCGTTCGAACTGGCCCTGGCGAGACTGGGTGATCAACGCCTTCAACCAGAACCTGCCCTTTGACCAGTTCACCATCGAGCAGCTGGCTGGTGACATGCTGCCTGAGCCGACCCGCGAGCAGATCGTGGCCACCGGCTTCAACCGCAACCATCGGATCAATGGCGAGGGGGGCATCATCGCCGAGGAGTGGCGGGTGGAGACGGTGATCGATCGGGTTGAGACCACCGGCCAGACCTGGCTGGGGCTGACGGTCGGCTGTGCCCGCTGCCATGACCACAAGTACGACCCGCTCTCCCAGCGCGAGTTCTATTCCCTCTTCGCTCTCTTCAACAACGTACCTGAGAGCGGCACGATCATGGGGCGGTCGAACCGCAGCGGCGGCAATTCAGACCCGATCTTGCGACTGCCTGATGAACCGCAGCAGGCCCAGCTGGCCAAGCTGGAACAGGTGGTGGCCGATGCTCAGACAGCGGTTGCCGCCGAGCTGAAGAATCTGCCCAGCTTGGTTGAGGCCTGGGCAGCCGAGGCCCGGGCGTCACTGGACCAGACAGACAACGCCTGGCAGCCGTTTGAGCCGCTGGAGCTGGCGAGCGCCGGCGGGGCAAGCTTTCGCCGCAGTGAGGATGGCTCCTGGCTGGTCGAGGGAGCGGCACCGCCGCAGGACAGCTACACCTTTGAGTCGCTGATCCCGCCAGGGAGCTTTGGTGGCTTTCGGCTGGAACTGCTGCCGGTCGCCGGGCTGGCAGGGGGTGGTTTCGGGAGGGGCGGCAACGGCAACGTGGTCGTGACCAAGATCGAAGCTGAGATCGATCCACCGGGTGATGGCAAGACGATCCCGGTTGTCTTCACGCGGGCTGACGCCAGCTATGAGCAGCGGGGTTGGGAGGCGGCCAAGATTCTGAGCGGCAAAAAGGGCGACGGCTGGGCCATCGATGGCAATCAGTCTGACAACGATGCACCGCGACAGATTGCCCTCTTTCCGGAACGACCAATAATGGTGCCGGAAAACTCGCGGCTGGTGGTGACGGTGCGGCAGGAGTCGCAGTTCGCCGGGCATACCATCGCCCGCTTCCGACTGGCCTTTTCAACAGAGCAGCCCAGCCTGCTCGGCGTGAGTGGCACGCGACTGCCTGAAGAGGTACGCAAGGGCCTCGAGGCGGCTGCCGAGGATCGGACACCTGAGCAGCAGAAGCGGCTGGAGAGTTTCTATCGTGCTGAGGTCGATGGCCCGATCAAGCAGGCTGAGGCCGCCCGCGAGGCCGCCCAGAAGAGCCTGGAGGCATTCCGCAACAGCCTGACCAGCGCCATGGTGATGCAGGAGGGGAAGCCGCGGGATGCCTTC
>CALAZQ010000380.1 GCA_937926325.1 uncultured Planctomycetaceae bacterium
CAATCAAGCCTGAACCTTTCTCGCCTGAGAGACCGCGTGGGCTTCGCGGTGTCGAGCAGGATCACCTGCCGATGCCAGCTATCCGTGGGAAAAGCCATCCCGGCCTTTTTCCGCTTGAGGGTGATTCGGAAAACGCCACGCGTTTTCCGAATCGCTTGTCGCCGCAGCCTGCCGGCGAAGGCGTAGCGGAGGGGCTGCACAACAGGCAACCGGGCTTGGGCCAACCGAGCCCAGCGCACGGACAATCAAAAACCGCTTGGCGATTGACGCCTGCACGGCATGCATGCACAACGCAGGCTTATCATGCGTCAAATCACGGTGCGAAATATACCCGCGGCGATCGAAGCCAAACTGCGGTCGTTGGCTGCGCGATCCGGCCTGAGCTTGAATCAGACCGTGATTCACTTGCTTGAAACGGCGACGGGCGAAAGGCCGAAAGCCCGGCAGCGAGATCTTTCTCCAATTGCCGCAAAGTGGGACGACCATGATGTTGACGCCTTCGAGCGTGCCATGGATGCGTTCGAGTCGGTGGACGAAGAGGTGTGGCGGTGATCCGCCTCTGTCTCGACACCTCCGCCTACAGCCGGCTGATGCGCGGGCAGCCGAAGCTCCAAGAACGGCTGGAGTTGGCCGATGAAATTCTCTTGCCGGCCACGATGCTTGGTGAGGTTTACAGGGGATTGATAATGCATCACGGTATTTCGATGTCGTGCTCAAACGGTTCTTTGGGAAGATCGAGTTCGAAGGTGTAGTTCGCTAACGGCCCATTCGTTTCGGCGTCTTGGGCCGGTTGGTTCGCGTCGGTGGCGATGACCAAAACGGTGTGTGGTCCACCAACCGTGCCGACACCGCTGGTGGTGGAATACGAACCATTCACAATTTCGGCGACTCCTTGCGGGCCCGAGTTCCCATGCGACGAATCAGGCGTAAATACCACCGATCCCGCCGGAACCAGTTTTCCTTGAAACCGAACCTTACCCGAAACCTGATAACGGACCGGCCCGCCTTCTCCGCAGCCCGCGAATAGAACGATGCCGGCAAATACGAACCACCAGTCTCGTCGTGTAACACTTCGGCTCATAAAGAACTTCTCGTTTTCGAAAGCACAACGAGCTGGAACAAGTTTCGCTAAACAGTTGAATGGTGCCGCAGTTCGCTGCGTAGCGTTGTTCATCAAAGCTCAACACCCTCAACCTCGCCGCCGTTGCGGCTGGCGGTAGCCAGATAGGGCTTCATGGCAACATTTTCATGGATGAATTTCACGCTGCCGTCGACCATCAGGAATTGAGCACCGGCAGGATGCTGGCTGGCAAAACTCATATTGTTGAAATCACCGGAGATAAACCCTTGCAGATTGATGCCGAATTTCACGTTCTTTGCCATCCCGCAGCTATCCTTAGCACAACCACGCGACCAAGCTCGCGGAGCCGCCGCGCCGGCGAGGTATTCAGCGGCGGAAAGTTCGCCGACCATGATCGTCTTCGATGTACCATCGGTGACTGCGGCAAAACGAACTTCATCCTGATTGCCAAGCACACCTTGGGTCGAGACATCATTAATCGATTCGACGGATTGCTTCAGTGTATAGCCAGCGCCGATCGGCCCCATGTTGCCCGCATAGTGGCCGGCGAACATTTGGCCGAGCACAACGTCGTTAGCGTCGAGAATTGTCTCGTCGGAATGGTCGGAGCGGCGCAGCACCGAACTGGGGCATTGATAAGTTGGCGGAACCGTATTCACGGCTCGCCGATTTGGCTTTCCGCGCCAGCCCTGCTCACGGTTGAAGCGGCCGTAGATGTTGGCAAACTCAACGAAGGGCAGGATTTCGATCAAGTAGCTGTGGGTGGTCGCGCCAAACGCCGTATTTCTGTTGTCGCTCGAAGGTGGCGGGGTTGACCGGACATAATCATAGCCACCGGCCGGAAGATGGAGATTGCTGTCGTGAAAATTGTGCAGTGCTAACCCAATCTGTTTCAAGTTGTTCTGACATGACGATCGCCGCGCTGTTTCGCGGGCTTGTTGCACTGCTGGCAGCAGGATGGCGACGAGGACGCCGATGATGGCGATCACCACCAAGAGCTCAATCAGGGTAAAACCGTGTAGGGGCCGGAAGGAGGGTGTAGCCTCCGGACCGCGATACGGCTTCATTCGGTTCGGCTGACAATCACGTGTGGGGCTTACGCCCCACACGCACCACGGCGATGCCGGGAATGTCAGCCGATGACTGCGACAGCGTGAATTCGCCCCGACCGATGCAGACATGGTTTTACTCGGCCCGGAATCAGCGGGGCGGCATTGTGACCGCCACGACCGGTGACCGCAAAGAAATGAATCCACCCGCCCCGCCGCCGCTCCGAGGCTGCGGAGGACGGCACAAGCACCACGCATGAGCAGCGGCGTCAACTGTTGACCAACGGCCCCGACAAAGATGAAACCTGTCCGCTGTTTGCATTGAGTTCGTGTGTCCATCAACGTCGCTCCCCTTCGTAAAGCAGTAAGGAAATAGAACCAAATAGCTTTCTTCTTCATGCATTGTCACGCTGAGAAACCAAACCCCTGAAACCGGTTTCCCGTCACCTCAGCCGCAGAATGCCCCTTTGGAAACTTCGCGGCCGAAAACTGTTGGGGTTTCATCGCGACCGGGATTTTGCCGGCGGCCGCGATCAGCCCGGTGGCCGGGACATGGCGGCAGTCGCACCGCAGTCGGGGCCCGACGACAGTGGCGGTGGCAACGAATCGAATCATGGCAAGCCCCTAGGCGAACACCTGGCTGATG
>CALAZQ010000381.1 GCA_937926325.1 uncultured Planctomycetaceae bacterium
CGTCATCATGCTGCCACTGGACGATGTGCCTCCGCAAGGCGCAAAGTCGGCACTTCTGCAGCCCCAGTAGATGACGTCGCCAGCCGAGGTATTTGGCGGCCGTGCCGTCACCGCGAGCGTGTTCATGTGGGCATTGTTCCAGTACAGCCCCCGCATGTCATACCCAGAGCCGAGTGAGGTTCCCTCGGTATCAAGCACCAGGGCGATCTCGGTTGCCATGATCGTCTTGGAAAGGCCGTCGGTGATCTCTTTGACTTTGCAGCCGGTGAGCTGCTTTGAACCGACCGGATAGAAGATGCCGGTGGGGGCATTACCATTGGTATCAACAAGGGAATTGGCGGCACCCCAGGCATAGCCACCGCCGCAGAGGGCGTAGTTGCCCTTGAAGCCATTCAGGCCGATCGTGCCATTGTTGGGGTCGGAGGCACAGCGGAAGCTGTTGACGACGGTGTTCCTTGCGGGGAAGGACAGAAAACCATCCTGACCAGCTGACACTCGTGCCCACCACTGATCATAGAGCCCGGTCTCCTCACAGTAAGGCAGCACCAAGGGGAACCAGCCGCCGCGTCCGTAGGGCGAAATCGCACCGTCACCGCCCCACCCATTGATCGTGTTATTGATGCCGATAGGAAAAGCCTTTTTCGCATCGTTGTGGTTGTGCAGGGCCAGACCAAGCTGTTTGAGATTGTTGTTACAGCCAATGCGACGGGCACTTTCCCGGGCCTGTTGCACAGCTGGCAGCAGCAGGCCGACAAGGACACCGATGATGGCGATCACCACCAATAGTTCAATCAAGGTAAAGGCGTTGCGACGCATGAGACATCCCCGTAAAAGAAGTAAACCAAAAAAATAATTTTAAGCTCTTAGCGTCGAGGCGGCAATTTCTAGATCGAGCAAATCGTTTACAGTTTTTCGACTCGCGCGGGCAAGCGAGTTCGTGAGTCGCTCCTCTGTGTCAGTGGCTACTCGTTCACTGGTGGCTGGACAACCTCGTCATGGAGCCAGTCGAGCAGCCGGTCAGGCCAGTGCTGAATGCTCTGCCGTTTTGATCGCCTGCCCATGCCGAAGCCGTGGCCGCCGCGGGCATAGATGTGTGCTTCATAATCGACGCCAATTTCGCGGAAGCGATGCATCAGATTGAGCAGGACACTGGTGTGCGGATCGTCAGCCGCAATCAGCATGAAGGCCGGAGGTGTATCGTCAGGTAGCTTTGAGGGAATTCCCACTGGGCCGGGATAGACCAGCATTTGGAAGTTTGGTTTGGCCGGCTGACGGTCGATGGGGTCGGCTGCCTTCGGGTCGCCCTCACCCGGCTTGTAGCAGGTGATCGACACCACTTCGCCGCCAGCTGAAAACCCGAGCATGCCGACCTTCTTCGGGTCGATGCCGAACTCACCGGCCCGGTGCCGTACCAGCCGCACCGCCCGCTGGCCGTCCTGGAGCACATGCTCCTCAAACTTGTAGGGCACGCCGGGCTGGCGGGAGAGGCGATATTTTAGGACGAACGAGGTATAGCCATGTGCGGCCAGAAAGGTGGCCGGTTCGGTGCCGCCGCCTCGGATTCCGAGGTTCCGGAGACCACCCCCGGGGGCAACAATGATGGCAACGCCGTTCGCAATGCCTTCAGCAGGGCGGAATACCGTCAGTGTCGGATTGTGGACGTTGGTGATGCTGCCACCATTGACAACCTCGGCCTCCTCTCGCCGGTCTTCAAAGCCCGGAGCACCATTTTCCCAGAGCGGAATGACAGGGGCGTCGCTGAAGGCCGATGCAGGCTGGAAGAAGACGACTGCCAAGAGAGCCAGCAGAGGTCTGCCAGAGGCTACGGACAGCGGTTGCATGGGGGAGGTTTCCAGGGGTTTAATAAGTGAGGGTGGAATGGGTCATCAGCCGAAGCATAGCGAACAACAAGGACCATCAGGCATGCAAACCAGAGGACATTTTCCAGGGGGCTTCATTGTCGTTCTTGCTGTTTTGCTGATGACTGGAATTGAAGGCTCGCTCTGTGCCCAGCCGGCTGCGGCCGGTTCGCGACCCAACGTGCTGTTCCTGTTCGCCGACGATATGACCTACGAGGCGATCCGGGCTGCTGGGCGAACCGACAT
>CALAZQ010000382.1 GCA_937926325.1 uncultured Planctomycetaceae bacterium
ACACCTCGATGGCAACCCGCAAAGAGGTCGAAAAGGTGATGGCCGGCGGCGGCGCCCGCGTCGTGCGGTGAGTATTCGGCCCTTCCACCGGCGGTTTCCAATTGCCGGCGGCGGTGATTCCGCCACTCCCAGTTTGTGACCTTCCGCTGCATCGCAGTCAGTCGCAGGCCACTGCAAGAAAGACAATGTGCGGTTGAACGGTTTTTAAATGCTCAAAAAACGACTCGGTCGCACCAATCTGGAGGTCACACAACTCGGCTACGGCAGTATGGGGCTCCGCGGGCCGAGGACCTGGGGGGTACGAGTGGTTGACGACGAGAATGCCGAACGCATGCTCAACGCAGTCCTCGATGCCGGCATCAATTTCATCGACACCTCGCCCGATTACGGTGTCAGCGAGGAGCGGATTGGACGCTTCCTTGCTGGACGGCGCGACGAGTTCATTCTGGCCACCAAGTGCGGCTGCGTTCCCCGCCAGCATGATGATCATCTGGAAATTGATCACGTCTGGAAGCGGGAGGTGATTGAGCGGAACATCGCAGCCAGCCTCAAACGCCTGCAGACCGACACCATCGATCTGCTGCAGTTCCACGGCGGCGATGCTGAGACGCTTGAGCGTGAGGGGCTGCTCGATCTGCTGGCCGATTATCGTCGGCAGGGGCTGATTCGTTTCATCGGTGTTTCGAGCAAACTGCCAACCCTCCGTGGACTGATTGAACTGGGCGTGTTCGACACCTTTCAGCTTCCTTATTCATGCCTCGCCCCAGAACATCACGAGGCGATCATCGCAGCTGCGGAGACCGGGGCCGGAATCATTCTCCGCGGCGGTATTGCCCAGGGGGGACCGGAAGCCGAAATTCAGCGGCCCATCCTGAATGAAGTTTGGCAAGAGGCCCGCCTGGCTGACCTCCTGCCTGCCGGCATGTCGCCCGCCGAACTCATTCTGCGGTACACGCTCTCGCACCCCCATTGCCACACCACCATTGTGGGAACGAGCAACCTTGACCATCTGGCAGAAAATGTCAGTGCAGTCACCCGCGGCCCGCTCCCTGAGAAGCTGGTGAAAGAGATGCGCCAGCGGGTCACAACTGCCCAGGCGGCAGCCCACGATTCAGGAACCCCAAGTTAGGCTTCCCGCATCACATAGTGATTGGTGATTTCTTCCCGGTTCTATGCCGGTTCAACGATCGAGAAAAAGCAGCGGCAGCACCATGTGTACGAATCGCCGGCCATTATTCCCGAGGCTTCCCGCTCTTCCAGAGTTCGATAGTTCGCGTGTCATTTTTTGCTTTTGGTCCCCGGGTGCTGCGGCCGCGGGCGACATCCCGCTCCAGCAGTGACACAAGCGCTGCTACCCGGTCTGGGTGCTTCTCCGCCAGGTTGTGCTGTTCACCGGGATCGATCGACAGGTCGTAAAGCTGGACCGCGGGCAGGTGTTGCTTGGCAGCCTGCCGCTCATTGGGGCTCGACCAGCCGCCCGAGCCCCGGGCGAGCAACAGCTTCCAGCGACCCTGCCGATAGCCGAAGTGGCCACTGATTGAGTGATGCACAATGCCGTCTCGAGCGGATGACACTGGAAGTCCAGCAAGCGCGGGGAGAAAACTGACGCTGTCTTCAGCTGCCCCATCGGGCAGGGGCGCCAGAAGAATGTCTGCCGTTGTGGCAAACAGGTCGGTGAGACAGATCGGATGGTCACAGCTGGCCCCTGCTTGTATCCGTTTCGGCCAACGCGTGATGAAGGGCACTCGGTGGCCACCATCCCAGAGGTCGGCCTTGGAACCGCGGTATGGTCCGCTGACGAGATGCCCCTGTTCAGACAGCCGCTCAATGCCGGCGGCCTTTGAGCAGCCATTGTCGCTGGTGAAGATCAGCAGCGTGTTGTCCACCAGGTCGTGACGGTCTAAGGCAGCCATAATTTCGCCGAGGGCATGGTCAGTCTGCATGACGAAATC
>CALAZQ010000383.1 GCA_937926325.1 uncultured Planctomycetaceae bacterium
GGAAGCCGGGAGCGGAAGCGACCGGACAGGATTCATCGCCGACCTTGCATCGACAACCGCCACGCACGCTCCGCCGATCACTCCGCCGTTAGCACACCCTTGGTGCTCGGGACGCCGGGCTGCCGGGGGTCGGGCTCGACGGCCATTCGCAGGCTGCGGGCAGTCGCTTTGAAAACCGCCTCGGCGATGTGGTGGGCATTGCTGCCGTGATGCAGCACGGCGTGGACGTTGGCCCCGGCCGTCGCGGCAAAACTCTCCCAGAAGACTTCCACCAGCTGCACATCGAAGCTGCCGATTGCTGGCACTGGAAATTCAACCGCCAGCACACAGGCCGCCCGGCCGCCGAGGTCAACCGCCGCCGTCACCAGCGACTCATCCATCGGCAGAATCGCATGACCGTACCGCCGGATGCCCCGGCGATCGCCCAGGCAGTCCTTCACCGCCGTGCCGAGCGCCCGGCCGACATCCTCGACGGTGTGGTGCCCGTCCACGTGGAGGTCACCGACGCAGCTGATCGTCAGATCAAACAGCGAGTGGCCGGCCAGCAGCGTCAGCATGTGATCAAAAAAGCCGAGGCCGGTCACAATCTCGGCCCGGCCGCTGCCGTCGAGGTCAACGGTGAGGCTGATTCTGGTTTCGGCTGTTTCGCGGCTGACAGTGGCAGTGCGTGCCATTGAGCTGTTTCCTTTTGACAGGGCGGTTACGTGCCCGCAGCCAGCAGGCCTTCCAGGGCGGACAGGAAGGTGTCGATTTCGGCGTCGGTGCCGACGGTGATCCGCAGGCCGTCACCCCAGCCGGCATAGACCATGAATCGCACCAGGATCTGCCGGGACCTGAGGGCTTCATACAGGTCCCGGTGTGACCGTGTGGGATGCGTGCACCAGACAAAGTTGGCCTGGCTGTCCACCACGGTGAAGCCGAGCCGTCGCAGTTCTCCCGACAGCCGCGTGCGGGTGGCCCGAATCGCCGCCTGGTTGGCCGCCAGCCAGCCCTGATCGGCGATTGCGGCCGTGGCGGCAGCAATGGCGATGGCGTCGCAGTTGTACGAATCCTTCACCTTCCGCAGCTGCTCGATCACCGCCGGCTGGGCGATGGCAAAGCCGAAACGGATACCGGCCAGGGCATACGACTTACTCAGCGAACGCGTCACGATCACCCGGTCACTCTGCCGCACCAGATCGAGGCAGTTGGTCTCACCAAAGTCGCCGTAGGCTTCGTCAACGACCAGCGGGCAGGGCAGCTGATCGGCCAGCTCAAGCAGCCGGTCCGGCGGCAGCAGCGTGCCAGAAGGGCTGTTCGGGTTCGGCACGATCGCCAGCCGCACCGGCCGGCCGTCGGCCGTCTCGGCCACCGCAAAGGCCGCGGGCAGCGACCAGTCGGCGGCGAAGGCCACCTCATCACAGACAGCCCCCTGAATCTCGGCGAGCGTCCGGTAGAGGATGTAACTCGGGGTCGGCACCCGCAGGGCCTCCCCTGCCCCGACGTAGGCCCGCACCAGGATCGTCAGCAGGTCGTCACTGCCATTGCCGCAGAGAATCATCTCCGGGCTCACGCCAAGCACGCCGGCGGCCGTTTCGCGGAACCGGCTCGCCAACGGGTCGGGATATTTTGCCAGCATCCGGTCGGTACAGGCCGCAGCAATTGCCTCGGCCACCGCCGGCGATGGTGGATATGGGTTTTCGTTGGTGTTGAGCTTGGTCCAGACGCCCCCCTGCGGCTGCTCACCCGGCACATAGCCGGCAATGGCAGCGATTTCGGGCCGCACAAGGGCGGCAGCGGGTTCAGTGGAGGTGGACATAAGTGGCTCAGGCCGCGTTCGCAAGTCTCTGGATTAAGTGTAGCCCACGAAAACAAGGGCTGAATTGAGGACTCTCGTAGGTCAACAAGTACCCCCCGCATCGTAAATACCTCTAACGCCCGGGATTCTCCTCGGAACCAATTGGGTGAGGGGGCGGGCCCGTGCCAATCGAGCGGCGTTGGAAACTGAGCGCAGCCGGGATGGCGAAGCGAAGTTTCCGTCGAGTGAGCGAAGGACAGGAT
>CALAZQ010000384.1 GCA_937926325.1 uncultured Planctomycetaceae bacterium
GCGACCTTTGTGATGATTTCGACTGACAAAGCGGTCAATCCCACCAGCGTGATGGGCTGCTGCAAGCGGGTTGCCGAAATGCTGGTACAGCTCATTGCAGATGAGTTTGAGACCCAGTTCTCAACTGTGCGATTCGGCAACGTGCTCAATTCCGCCGGCAGCGTGGTACCGGTCTTCCGGGAGCAGATCTTGCGAGGCGGGCCAATCACCGTCACCCACCCCGACATTGAACGCTATTTTATGACCATTCCCGAGGCTGCCCGGCTGGTCATTCAGGCCGGCCTGCTCGGTGAAGGGGGCGATGTCTTTGTGCTCGACATGGGTGAGCCGGTGCGGATTGCCGACCTGGCCCGCGACATGATTCGGCTTTCAAACCTGCAGGAAGGCCGCGACATCGAAATTCACTATTCGGGCCTGCGGCCCGGTGAGAAGCTCTATGAAGAGCTGTTCACAACCCATGAAGAGCTGCTGACCACCGCCCATCCGAAGATCAAAAGTGCCCGAATTACAGCACTCGGCGTTGACCAAGCCGATCAGGTGATTGAGCAACTGGAGGGCGTAATGCATCGCCCCGGTGATGAAATTCGGGTGCTGCTCCATCAGCTTGTGCCTGAATACATGCTGCCCCGGGTAGCCGACCCCGATCAGGCCATTGCCGGCCAGATCGGCACCGGCGATGCCGTCCCACTGAAGCGATCGGCCTAGCAGGCTGTACCAGGGTTACCGGAGGTCGCGGACGACACTCAGCCGCCGCCGGCCAGTCGGCTGGCTACCTCCGGGAAGACCACCCGGAAGGCGAGATAGGCCATCGTGAAGGTCAGCAGCAGATTGAATGCCTGACCGCACAGGTAGAGCAGCACCGGCTTGGCCGAGCCCATCACAGCAGCCAGCCGGCGGATGTCGGTCTCGAGGCCGATGCTCACAAACGCCAGGCAGAAGCACCACGACTGCATCGTCTTGACCGGGCCTTTGAGCATGGCGGTCAGGCCCTCCTGCTGGGCCGGCGGGCCGACCGAGGCCAACAGCGTAAACACGGCCGAAGCCCCCACGAAGCCGAGGATGAACTTGGGCAGCCGCTTCCAGATTTCAGCGAGCAGCCCGCCAAAGCTGGTCGGCACGGCACCTGCCTCACCATCCCCCGACCGGGCCCACCAGGCGGCCACGCCGAGGGAGATGAAGCCGATCATGACGTTCTGAATCAGCTTCACCGAGGCGGCCACGTCTCGGGCAACCGGCCCCACCAGTTCGCCGGCCGCCACTACCGCGCCGGTGGAGTCGACCGTGCCGCCAATCCAGGCACCGGCAAGCACCTGATCGAGCCCGATGGCATTACAGACCGCCGGCAGAGTGAACATCATGACAACCGTGAAAGCCAGCGAGATACCCACAGCGATTGAGAGCTCTTCCTTCTTCGCCTTACAGGCGGCGGCAGTGGCGACAGCAGCCGAGACGCCACAAACACTCATATCGGCGGAGAGCACGAGGTTGAGGGTCTTCGACTTGATCCCCAGCACCCGCTGGCCGAACTGATAGGTGCCGATGAGCACGATCGGTGTCGTGATCCAGGAAACCAGGATGCCGGGCGGCCCGAGTTTCATCAGGGTGCCAAAGAGCAGCCCCGCCCCCATCAGCACGAGGCCAGTCTTGATGAATAACTCACCCCGCAGCCCTGGTTTCAGCCAACCTGGCACGCCGATGACGTTACTGATGAGCAGCCCGCCGACAAAAGCCCAGAGCACATAGGACAGCTGGAGACTTTTGATCGTGGCTTGCGTACTCGCCAGCCAGGCCAGCACCGCCAGCAGCGTCACCACCGCGACCCCCGACAAGCTCTTCCGGACGGGCACGCCGGTTCCAGCCAGAGCCAGCACAAAGACCACCAGGCAGCCGGCAGCCGTTGCCGCCACCGCCAAGCCCTTCGTGGGACCACCAGCCTGCGTTGTTCCGGCAAACGCCTTCAGCGGGTCGGCTGTCCAGCCCCCCGGCTTGGCCACCCAAGGCGTCAGGAGGTTTTCGTACGCACCATCGGCTGGAGCCCCTTCCCCAACCTGGCCCACCCCACGAGGCTGCAGACAAAACCAGGAGATAGCCAGCAGCACCGCCGCCATCACCATGGCCCAGACATCGTCGCTTTGCCACCAGCTGCCGGGGACGGCGGTGGCACTTTCACCGGTTTGCCGCTCAACACTCATTTTTCAGCTGTCCTCGAATCTCAAACTCCAAAAGGGCTCAGTGTAGCTGCCGGCGGAAAAAGCCTCGCCGTGGCCTTTCTTCAACGAATCCGAGCTTCGTCCGAACATTTTTCCGAATGAGTCGGAAGAGCGGCATACTCCGTCTTCTTGCCGCTCCTCCCCCACGCCACTATCATGTGCATGAAAAGGAGATAGTTATGGACTATATTGCGGTCAATGAAC
>CALAZQ010000385.1 GCA_937926325.1 uncultured Planctomycetaceae bacterium
AGCCGGACGCCGAGAAGCCGGACGCCGAGAAGCCGGACGCCGAGAAGCCGGACGCCGAGAAGCCGGACGCTGAAAAGCCAGATCCTGAAAAGCCAGATGCCGCTGACGCCGAGAAAGGTGAAGCCGAACAAGTGGCTGATGTGAAACAGGCTGACGCCGAGAAGGCAGATGAACCTTCGGCGGCAGAACTGCTCAAGCAGGCTGACGAGGCCGAGGCGGCAATGCAGGCGGCGATTGAGGCCCGGCGGCGGGTCGAACGAGAGAACCGTCGGAAGCAGGAGGCCTACGACGACAAGATCGATGCCGGCCAGAAGCGGGTGCGGGAACTCAACGGCCGGTTTGCCGACTGGTACTACATCGTGTCAGAAGATGAGTTCAATAAAATTCATCTTGATCGCGAAAAGGTGGTCAAAGCCAAAGAGCCAGATGAGGCGGACGCGGGGAAGGGGGCCGGGGCGGAATAGCCCGAGGAGCGGGCAGCCCCGTAGAGGTGTCTGACGGCCCCGGGTAGGATGCGGGGCCGGCCCCGTTCTCCCTGAGTACCCGATGTCCGAAATCCTCACGTCCCCTCGCCGTTCTCGCTTTGGAAAAGCGGTCGGATTCCGGACGGCTGCTGTCGGGGCCGCCGTACCGGACCGGGTGGTGCCCAATGCCGAACTTGCCCACCTCGGCTGTGATCCCGAGTGGATTCTCAGCCGCTCGGGGATCAGCCAGCGGCGGCATGCCGAGGCCGACACCGCGACCAGTGATCTTGCGGTGGCGGCTGCCCGGGCTGCCCTGGCCGACCGGCCCGACTTGCTCGACCGGGTCGATCTGCTCGTGCTGGGAACCTTCACTCCCGATACCTGCATTCCCTCAACCGCCTGCGTGGTGCAGGAACGGCTCGGCATCGAGGCTCCGGCGATGGATGTGACGGCGGCCTGTGCCGGCTTCGCCTATGCACTGGTGACGGCCGGTCAGTTTCTGGCGGCCGGCTCGAGTGAACTGGCCCTGGTGATTGGCGCCGACACCAACAGCCGGGTCGTCGATCCCGCCGACGTGAAGACCTGGCCGCTGTTCGGTGATGGGGCAGGGGCGGTGCTGCTGGAACGGACGACGGAGGCGAGCGATGCCCCGGCGGGCCTGCTGGCCTGGTCGCTCGGTTCCGATGGCCGCGGGGCTGACCTGCTCGTCTGTCCAATGAGCGGCTCGCGGCAGCCGGTCACCGCGGCCGGCCTCGCCGCCGGCGACCAGTTCATGAAGATGGATGGCCGGGCGGTCTTCAAGTGGGCCATCCGGCTTGCCGAGGAGAATATCCAGCAGGTGGTGGAGCGGTCGGGCGTGCCGCTGGAGGCGATCGACCTCTTCATTCTGCACCAGGCAAACCTGCGGATCATCGAGGGTATTCGCGTTGCCCTCGGGTTGCCGGAAGAACGGTTTTTGGTCAATCTCGACCGCTACGGCAACACCTCGAGCGGCTCGATTCCGCTGGCCCTCGACGAGGCCTGGCGGGCCGGCACGGTTGGACCGGGAAGCACGGTGGTGATCTGTGGCTTTGGTGGCGGGCTGGCTTGGGGAAGTGCTGTCTGGAAGCTCTAGCAGCGTCTGGAGCGTCGTGGCCGTCCGGTCGAGCAGCGGCTGGTCGATGAGTTGGAGTGCAGAGAACACGATGAGAAGGAACCTGTGATGAAGAGCCTGCCGAAACGCAGCGAAGTGCCCGCGGCAGACACCTGGGATCTGACCAGCCTGTTTGCCGCTGATGCCGACTGGGACGCGGCCCTGGCTGCCTGGGAGGAAAAGATCCCCGGCTTCGATGCCTTTGTTGGCAGCCTCGGCACGTCGGCCGAGCGGCTGGCGGATTGTCTTGCCTTCGATTTGGAAATGGACCGCGAGGCTGACCGGCTGGGCACCTATGCCCACCTGCGGGGCAGTGAGGACACTGCCGCGGCGGTCGCCCAGCGGATGATGGGCCGGTTCCAGCATGCCGCCACCCGGGCCGGCGAGCGGGCCAGCTTCATCCAGCCGGAGATCATGGCGATTCCGCCCGAGACCCTCGCCGGCTGGCTTGAGCAGCCGGTGCTTCAGCCCTACCGGCTGATGCTCGAGCGGGTGGTCCGCAACCGGCCGCATGTGCTTTCAGAGCCTGAGGAAAAACTGCTGGCGATGCAGGGCACCTTTGCCGGCACCGCCGGCAAGGTCTTCCGACAGCTCACCGACGCCGATCTGACCTTTGGCAGCATTGTCGATGGCCGCGGGAATGAGATTGAACTCTCCAACGCCACCTTCACGACGTTGCTGCACGACACCGTGCCGGCCGTCCGGAAGCAGGCCTTCCATCAGTACTATGCCCAATACGAGTCCCACGCCAATACGCTGGCGGCCACGCTCTCAGGCTCCAACGAGCGGGATGTCTACGCGGCGAAAGTCCGGCACCATCCCTCGGCGGTCGAGGCCGCGCTGTTTGCCGACAATGTGCCGCTGACGGTCTATGACCAGCTGATTGCCGCCGTGCGAGCACAGCTGCCTGCGGTGCACCGCTATTACGACATTCGGCGACGGCTGCTGGGCCTTGATGAAATCCATCATTACGACTGCTATGTGCCGCTGGTGCCTGAGCTCGAGCAGCGGCACACCTGGGACGAAGCGGTCGCGGTGATCACCGCGGCGCTTACGCCACTCGGCAGCGACTACTGCGGTCGGCTGGAGGCGGGCCTGCGGGGCCGCTGGTGTGACCGCTACCCTAATTCAGGCAAGCAGTCGGGGGCCTTCAGCTCAGGCACCTACGACTCCGATCCCTACATCCTGATGAACTTCCAGGACGAGGTGATCGAGCATGTCTTCACGCTGGCCCACGAGGCGGGCCATTCGATGCACACCCGGCTTTCAGCCGAGGCCCAGCCCTTTCAGTATTCGGGCTACACAATCTTCGTCGCCGAGGTCGCCAGCACCTTCAACGAGCAGCTGCTGACCCGCCACCTGCTTGCCCAGGCCACCTCGCCCAAAGAGCGGGCGGCGATTGTCTCGCGGGAGATCGATGCGATTCGGGCCACCATCATCCGGCAGACGATGTTTGCCGAGTTTGAGCGGGTCAGCCATGCCTCTGTCGAGGCGGGTGAGCCACTGACGCTCGAGAAGATCCGGCAGCTCTACCGGGAACTGCTCGACGCCTACTTCGGGCCCAATTTTGTTGTCGACGAGGCGTTGGAACTGGAGTGCCTGCGGATCCCGCACTTCTATCGGGCCTTCTACGTCTACAAGTACGCCACCGGCCTGTCTGCTGGGATCGCCCTGGCAAAGAAGGTCGCCGAGGGTGGCCCAGACGAACTGGCGGCCTACCTCGGCTTTTTGCAGGGCGGCTGCTCAAAATGGCCGCTCGACCTGCTGCGGGATGCGGGGGTTGATCTCGAAACCCCCGAACCGGTTGGCCTGGCATTGACCCGGTTCAGCGAACTGGTCGA
>CALAZQ010000386.1 GCA_937926325.1 uncultured Planctomycetaceae bacterium
GCACGTGCGCTGCGCTTCGCCCTCCAGGCTACGCTTGCTTTCGTAGCTCGCTCGTCGGCACGGGCATCCCCTCGCTGGTCAACCGGGTTGTTTCACAGGAAGCCGGGGCCGGTAGCGATCGGACACGAAGCACGCTGGAAGCCGCCCCATCGCCCAACCCCACTGCCACCCGGCGGCAGGATGCCGCCAATGAGCACCAGCGGGCGGAGGCCCGCAAAGGAAAAGCCGTCAGGATGGCGGCATTTTCCGTGAAGCAGCTGCCGCCAATGAGCACCAGCGGGCGGAGGCCCGCAAAGGAAAAGCCGACACGATGTCGGCGTTTTCCGTGAAGCTAGCCGACTAGCCAGCCGCCGGAAAATTCGGGCCCACGGCAGGGGGCGGCAACGGCTGGGGGGCTGCTGGTTGCAATGGTGGGGCAGCCGGAGGAGGCAGTGGAGTTGGTGCGCTAGGAGTCAGCGGGGTGGCAGGCGGTGGGACGGTGACCGGCTGCACCGGAACCGGCGGGCCACTGCCGGCGGAGCGTCGGGCAAGTTCAGCCCGGCTCACGACCGACTCAGCGGGCACACTGCCCGCCGGCACCATCGCCAAATCGACGACCCGCTCGTCGCGAATCTCCCAAGGCCAGAGATTTTCGGTGACAAAGTCGAGCGGAAAGACCTCGTACCAGGGAATCGGGAATGGCTGCCGGACTGTCAACGTCTCAAAGCCGTCCTTCACCAGCCTGATCTTGCGGGTGCCGTAATAGACAAAGTCGGTCGAGACCGGTGTGGTCCCGATCTGATAGTCATCGACATACACCAGCGCACCGGGCGGGTTGCTGCGGATCGTCATCCGGCGTTGAACGCACCCGGCAGCAGCAGCGATCGCCAGCACCCCTGCGATCGCCACCAAACACACACCGAGCCGATGACGGCAGGCTTTCTCCCCGGCAACGGAATTGCCGGAAGCAACGGGCTTCGGGAACACTGGACGCCGGATCATCATGTCGGAGACACTACCGGGCGTCAGGCGCTGACCGCCAGAGCAACTCGCGGGCCCGGCGGGCACGGCCGGAAATAGCCGGTTCACCGGGGGCAGTGTCGGCCCAATCCTGCTACATTGCTCAGCTTGACGGCGGTTCTGCCAGTTGATGCAACCAGGTGGTGGACGGCTTGAAGATCCCCAGCGAGGCGAATGGTGGGAAAAGGGAACACGCTGCTCTATCACGAACGGTCTGACGTTGGCCGGAAGCGGTCAAACAATCAGGACTCGGCCGCCGTGATGACGGCTCAATCACCGGCCGAGTACCGCAACCGCGGCTGGCTGCTGGTGGTGGCCGACGGCATGGGAGCCCATCTGGGCGGCGAGGAGGCCAGCCGGATTGCCGCCACCCGGGTGCCGGAGCTCTATGCAGAGTCGGGTCCCCAGCGGTCCCCGCCGCTGGCCCTTCGCAAGAGCCTGCAGCAGGTCAATCGAGAGATTCACCGGAAAGGAGAACGCGATCCCGCTTTCCGGGGGATGGGCACGACCTGCTCCGTGCTCGTGCTGCTGCCGCGGGGGGCACTGATCGGCCACGTCGGTGATAGCCGCATCTATCGCATCCGCAGTGGTCGCATCGAGCAGCTTTCCCGCGACCACTCGCTGGCCTGGGAAATCGCCGCGGCTGCGGGCCCGGCAGGCGAAGAGGGGTCGGCCGCCGTTCCGAAGAACATCATCACCCGCTCCATGGGGCCGCATGACGAGGTTGAGATCGATCTTGAGGGCCCCTTCCCGATCGAATTGGGCGACACGTTCGTTCTCTGCAGCGACGGTCTCTCCGGCAGCCTTCGGGATGAAGAAATTGCCCTGTTGGTCACTGAGTTGCCGCCTGAGGAGGCCACCGCCGCACTGGTCGGCCTGGCGCTGATCCGCGGTGCCCCCGACAACACGACGGTCATCGTCGCCACCGCCGGCCCGGAAGAGGTGTCTCGCTACTCCCGCCGGGATGCCGCCTGGCCGCTGGAGGACGACGGCGGCTCTGCCGCCGCGCGAAATCGTCCCTGGATTTTTCTCGGCATCGCCGCCACCTGCCTCTTCATCGCCCTCCTCATCAATCCCTCCAGCGATCTGGTCAAGGATGGATCGCCGTTGATCCAGTCGCTTTCCCAGATTGGCAGTCTCGCCTGCGTCGGCCTGGCCCTCGGCTGCCTGGCCGGTTCGTTCTTCGGATTCATGATGCCACCCGCCAAGCGGGTTCGCGCCGTTGCCCCCGGGAAGCAGCTGGGCAAGGGCCCCTACCGTTCCTACGACGCCACCCCCAACTCCGAGCAGTTTGCGGGCATCCTCAACTCGCTTGAAGCAGCCGCCGGTGAGATTGGCCCCGCCGGGCAAGCGGCCGCCGACCGCCTCCGGGCGGTGACAAGCCGCTGCCGCGAACTGGTGGCAGCGGCCGACTTTCCGGCGGCGACACGGCAGGCGGCCGAAGGCTTCGCGATTTTCACCACGTTCATCGAGTCCGGCCGCGGCGAAGATACCGTGGCTGAATCGACCAGCTCGGAGGCTTCCTGACGGCCCGCGACGCGGGATCAGGCCAGCGAAGGAGTGCGGCCAATGACGATCATGACCCGCTACGTCCTGTCAGAGATGCTCCAGGTGTTCCTGGTGGCGCTGACCGCATTGACGCTGTTCATGCTCGTCATTGGGCTGGCCAAAGAAGCCCAGCAGCAGGGCCTGGGGCTTTTACAGATCCTGGCGATGGTGCCCTACGTCCTGCCCGACGCCATGCGGTTCGCGGTGCCCGGCACGATGCTCTTTGCGGTTGCCAGCGTTTTCGGTCGCCTTTCCAGCAGCAACGAGATTGTCGCGCTCAAGGCAGCCGGCATCACCCCGCTGGCGGTCATCTGGCCGGTGGCCGGTCTTGCTATCGCGGTGAGCTTCGCCTGCGTCTGGCTCAATGACATCGCCGTCTCCTGGGGCCGCGATGGCGTCCGCGACGTCGTCGTCAGCAGCCTCGAGGAGATCATCTACAGCCGGCTGCAACAGCAGCGTTCCTACAGCACGCAGCAGCTCGCCATTAATGTCAAAGGCGTCGAGGGGCGACGGCTGATCCGGCCGACGATGTCCTTTCAGCCGGCTGACGGCAGCCCGGCGGTCACCCTCTCGGCGATGGAGGCCGAACTGGAAACCGATGCCAAAGCCGGCAGCCTGACGGCGATCTGCCGTAACGGCACGGTCCGGGTTGGTGATGTCGAAGTTGCCTTCCCCGACACCATCGAGCGGGTGATTCCACTCAATGCAATCAATCAGCGGGGGCTCACCGAACGCAGCCCCTCCGAAATCGCCATGGCCGACTTTCCGACAGCCCGTGCCGAACATCAGGCCGACATTGACCGGCTTGAACAGCAGATTGCCGGCCGGCTGACCATGGCCCTGCTGACCGGCAATCTGCCGCTGACAACGCCCGCCCATTCCGCCGGAGAGCGGTCCCGGATCGAATGGAACCAAAGCCGGCTCAGCCGGATCGCAATGGAACCCTGGCGGCGGTGGGCGAATGGCTTCAGTTGCCTCGCGTTCGTGCTGGTCGGGGCACCGATGGCGATCAGAATGCGGAATGCCGACTTTCTCACCAGTTTTTTTCTCTGCTTTCTGCCGATCCTCCTCGTCTATTATCCGGTGTTCATGGCGGGCGTTTCCCAGGCCAAGTCGGGGGATCTTCCGCCGATCGCGGTCTGGGGCGGCAATCTGCTGATCACCCTCTGGGGGCTCTGGCTGCTCCGCGGGGTCATCCGTCGGTAGCAGACGGTTTGCAACGGCTGCTGAATCTGCCAGACTTGCCCGCCGGTGGGGTCCGATTCTGCTCGTGACCTCTGCCACCAAACCGTCCACCACTTTCTCCGAGGAGTTTGCACCGATGGGTCGTCCCGTCACGTTGTTCACCGGCCAGTGGGCTGACCTGCCCTTGGAAGACCTGGCCCGTAAGGCCCACGACTTCGGCTACCAAGGGCTGGAACTCGCCTGCTGGGGAGATCACTTTGAGGTCGACAAGGCCAACGCCGATGCCGGGTACTGTGCGGCGAAGCGGGACCTGCTGGAACAGCATGAACTTTCGGTGCATGCCATCTCCTGCCACCTCGTTGGCCAGGCAGTCTGTGACCGGATCGACGAACGCCACAAGGCGATTCTGCCGCCCGCCGTCTGGGGTGACGGTGACCCGGCGGGCGTCAACGAGCGGGCCGCCGAAGAGATCAAACAGACCGCCCGGGCGGCCCAAAAACTTGGCGTCTCGGTGGTCAACGGCTTCACCGGATCGAGCATCTGGCACCTGCTTTACTCATTCCCGCCGGTGCCAGAGTCGATGATTGCCGACGGCTTCAAGCTGTTTGCCGATCGCTGGAACCCCATCCTCGACGTCTTCGCCGAGTGCGGTGTGCGGTTCGCCCTGGAGGTTCATCCGACCGAGATCGCCTTCGACATCGAGACCGCTCAGCGGGCCCTCGAGGCCCTCGGCCACCGTGAGGAATTTGGCTTTAACTTCGACCCCAGTCACCTGCACTGGCAGGGCGTCAGTTCCGTCGACTTCATCCGCACGTTCCGCGATCGCATCTATCACGTGCACATCAAGGATGCCGTCGTCCTGCTCAACGGTCGGTCGGGTATCCTCACCAGCCACCTCAACTTCGGTGATCCCCGCCGGGGTTGGGACTTCCGCTCACCAGGTCGCGGGGGCGTGGACTTCGAAGAGATCATCCGGGCCCTCAACGAGATCGGCTATGACGGCCCGCTGTCGGTCGAATGGGAGGACTGCGGCATGGATCGTGAGCACGGCGCCGCAGAGGCTTGTGAATTTGTTCACAACCTTGACTTTGCCCCCAGCAACCGGCAGTTCGATGCCGCCTTTGATAAAGAAGAGTAGCCGCCGACGGCAGGTGGGCGGCGGGCTCTTTCATCTATTGATCGGCCTGGTGATGCTGCTAGGCAGCTATCAGCGGCAGGCCGCGGCAACAGACAGGACGGCAGCGGCTGGCGGCACTGACTGGCAGGCCAGAACCACGGCCTTGGCGGCTGAGGCCCGTGGAACGGATGACCAGCTCGCCAGGCTGATCGAGCACTGGCCGCTGCCGGACGAGTCGGCCGCCTGCGACCGGCAGGTCATTGTCGCCATCGACGCTGACCTGTCGGCTCCTGCCTGGTTGGCGGCGGCTGCCGAGCCGCTCTGGCGCCGCTTCGTCAGTCTCCGCCGGGAGCGGGCCGCCAGCTCTTTTGACCGTGCGGTCGCGGCGATCGAGCGGCCGCCAACCGCTGACAAGCCCGCTTCTGCGAACGAAGCGATGCGGCTGCTCGCTCGCGTCTTGCGAGAAGACCCCACCCACGAGCGGGCTCGGGCGGGCCTGGGGTATGTCGAGCACGACGGGCGGTGGGTCTGGCCGAATGCGGCCCGCCACCTGGAACGCGGTGAGCACTATTCGGCAACCGCGGGCTGGCTGGCCAAAGGCCGGCCGGCCGGCCGCCCCGCCCCTTCCCGACCGCCTGCAGCGGACGATCCATCACCGCTCTCCCGGGCGGTGACCTTCGAATCTGACCACTGGAAGATCCGTTCAACGGCAGGGCTGGCCGCGGCGGCGGACTTGGCCGGCCGACTTGAGCAGACTCGGCTGGTTTGGCTCCAGGCCTTCGGTGGCTTTGCCGTGGAGCCGGCCGAGCTTCAGCAGCGGCTGACGGGCAGACGGCGGAGGCGACCGCGGCCTGCCTTTGCTGCCACCCTGCTGGCCAATCGGCAGCAGTACATCGACGAACTTCGGCAGCTCGAGCCCCGCATTGCCCAGACCCTGGGCATCTACTGGACGCCGACCCAAACGGCCTGGTTCTTTCTGGGTGACGAGCCGCCAGCCCTGACCATTGAACACGAGGCCACCCACCAGCTGTTCGCCGAGAGCGGGCGGACCAACCGTCTGGCAGGGGAGCGGTGCGGCATGTGGGCCCTCGAGGCGGTTGCCTGCTACATGGAAAGCCTGGAACCAACCCCCTTCGGCTTCACCCTTGGCGGCCGCGACGCAGGCCGCGTACCGGCCGCCCGCGAGCGGCTGCTGGATGACGGCTTCTTCATCCCGCTGCGGGAACTTTGTGAACTCGGCCGCATCGACCTGCAACGCGACCCTCGGCTGCCGCAGATCTACAGCCAGATCTCGGGCATGGCCGACTTCTTTCTCAATGGCGAGCAGGGGCGATTACGGGACGCCTTCATTGCCTACCTGCGGCTCATCTACCGGGGCACCGCCCGTCCCGACTCGCTCTGGAAGCTCTGCAACTGCCCACCTGAACAGCTCGATGAGGCCTACCGCAGACACCTCACCAAACCGTAAGCAGCCGGCCTCCATCTGCTACACTCCCAATCGCACTGAGGCTCGGTCTCCGCCGGCCGACTGACCGAAAACCGTCACCATTCAGCTTCCCACCCCCGAGTGAGTCTTCGAAAGGCCCCCATGTCCAGTTCCGTCGCCCCCGCCACCACCGACCTTGACCGTCTTGCCATCGACACCATCCGGACGCTCTCCATGGACGGTGTCGAGGCGGCCAAAAGTGGGCATCCGGGCACCCCGATGGCGCTGGCACCGGTGGCTTATACGGTCTGGAAAGACTTTCTGCGGTACGACCCGCTCGACCCGCACTGGCCCAATCGAGACCGATTCGTGCTCTCCTGCGGCCACGCCTCGATGCTGATTTACAGCCTGATTCACCTGGCAGGCATCCGGCAGGCTGGCCCCGGAAGCGAGCATCACGACCAGCCAGCGGTCGGTCTCGACTGCATCAGGCAGTTTCGTCAGCTCGGCAGCCGTTGCGCGGGCCACCCCGAGCATCACCTCACGGTCGGCGTTGAAACAACCACTGGGCCACTCGGGCAGGGCTGCGGCAACTCCGTGGGCATGGCCATCGCCTCACGCTGGCTGGGAGCCACCTTCAACCAGCCGGAATCGAATCTGTTCGACTATGACACCTACGTGCTCTGCAGCGACGGCGACCTGATGGAAGGGGTCGCCTGCGAAGCGGCCTCCCTGGCCGGCCACCTGAAGCTGGCAAACCTCTGCTGGATCTACGACGACAACGCGATCACCATCGAGGGCGAGACCGACCTGGCCTTCAGCGAAGATGTGGGCCGACGGTTTGAGGGACTCGGCTGGCGGGTGGAACGGGTCGCCGATGCCAACGATACGGCTGCGATCGGCCGGGCACTCAGCAGTTTCAAGGACGAGACCGAACGGCCCACGCTCATCATCGTCAAGAGCGTGATCGGGTTTGGAGCTCCGACAAAGGCCGGCTCCCATGCTTCCCATGGTGCACCGCTGGGCCCGGATGAGGTCAATGGTGCCAAGGAGGCCTACGGCTGGACAGCCAGCGAACCCTTCCACGTGCCGGCGGAGGTACCGGAACGATTCGCCGCCACCCTCGGCAGCCGCGGCGCCGCCGCCCGGGCCGGCTGGCAGCGGGCCTACGACACAGCCAAGGCGGCAGCCCCTGACACGATCGCCGAACTGGACTGCCTGCTGGCTGGCGGACTGCCGCAGGAATGGGAAGCGGCCATTCCCAGCTTCCCAGCCGATGCCAAGGGACTCGCCAGCCGGGTGTCATCAGGCAAGGTGCTCCAGGCCCTCAGCGGGGCGATTCCCTGGTTCTTGGGTGGCTCGGCCGATCTGGCCCCCTCGACCATGACGCTGATCCCGGACGCCGGTGACTTTGGCCCCGCGACACCGGCCGGCCGGAACTTTCACTTTGGTATTCGTGAACATGCGATGGCCGCCGCCGCCAACGGCATGGCCCTCTCCGGCCTGCGGCCCTACACCGCCACATTCTTTGTCTTCTTCGACTACCTCAAGCCATCGCTGCGGCTCTCCGCCCTCGGCGAGCTGGGCGTGATCTATGTGCTCACCCACGACTCGATCGGACTCGGTGAGGACGGCCCCACCCATCAGCCAATCGAACAACTGGCCAGTGCTCGAGCGGTGCCCGGCCTGTCGGTGTTCCGTCCGGCCGACGCCAACGAGGTGGCCGAGGCCTACCGGGTGGCCCTGAAGCGATTCGATCGGCCAGCGGTAATGGTGCTGTCGAGGCAGAACCTGCCCACGCTCGATCGGACCGGACTTGGTGCCGCCGACGGCGTCGCCCGCGGTGGCTACATCCTCAAAGAAGCGACGGGCGGCACCCCGGACTGCATTCTGATCGGCACCGGCAGCGAGGTGCATCTCTGCTTGGTAGCAGCCGAAACACTGGAAACGGCTGGCATCAACGCCCGGGTCGTCAGCCTGCCCTGTTGGGATCTGTTCGCCGCACAGGACGCGAGCTATCGCGAGCAGGTGCTGCCAGCTGCGGTCACGAGCCGGGTTGCCTGTGAGGCAGCCTGCGGTTTCGGCTGGGAACGCTGGCTGGGTGAGCGGGGCCGCTTCATCGGCATGGAGGGCTTCGGCGCCTCTGCCCCTGCCAAGCAGCTCTTCGAGCACTTCGGCATCACCGCTGAGGCGGTGGCCGCGGCCGCCCGGGAACTGGTCGGCCGGTAACGGCCAGAGCCTGTCAGGGGATCAGGCGCACGCGTTCCAAGCCGGCGAGGGGGTGCCCGTGCCCACTCGCTGAACATTCACCTCGGCCATCCTTGGCCTCGGTTCACTGCACGTGCGCTGCGCTTCGCCCT
>CALAZQ010000387.1 GCA_937926325.1 uncultured Planctomycetaceae bacterium
AGCTCCCCGAGTAGGACTCGAACCTACAACCTGCCGGTTAACAGCCGGACGCTCTACCATTGAGCTATCGGGGAATAGCTGCAGGGACCGGACGTCCCTCACCAGCAATCTACCTCAAGCGGTGGCCAGAATCGAGATGCGGGCTTTTTTGTCCGCCGAAAAGTCCTGCCGCTGAATCTCTGGCCCGGGGCCGGCCTTCGTGGCTATCGGGCAGGCCTCAGCCATCACGAGTCTTCTCCATCAACACCCGATTCCCCTTTTCGTTGTATTCCACCCGCGTCATGAAGTTGTGAATCAGCATGACGCCACGGCCGCTGGGGACTTCCAGACGGTCGTCCTGAGTGCAGTCGGGAACCCGGGCCGGATCAAACCCCTCGCCCTCGTCGGTGATCTCAATCCGAGCGACCGTCGGTGAGACGAAGCACTCGACATGGACCTTCTTGTCCGCAGCAAGTTTGTTTCCGTGCACGATCGCATTGACGATCGCTTCCTCGGCAGCGAGGTGGATCGAGAAGATGTCGGCACTCGGCCAGCCATGGCCGCCGAGGCGATCGAGGAGTTCGTCCATGATCAGCCGACTCGCTCCCCGTTCACTGGGCAGATCGACCGACTTTTGCCAGGCAGCTCCACCAGATTCGGCAGCTTGGTGTGACGACGATTGCGACATGGTGGTCGGTTCGGATCAGGGCTGGCCGGTGGAGCACCACCAACACGTTTTCCAGCTATCGAACAGTTCAGAAAGCCTTGATGGCGTCAGCTTCGTCCTTACGGATGTCGAAGACTTTATTGAGCTTCGTGATCTGGAACACCTCGAAAATTTCAGGTCGGATGTTGCACATCTTCAGCCGCCCCTTGGCTGCCTTTACCTTGCGGTCGAGCGTGATCAGCTTGCCCAAGGCGGCACTGGAGAGAAACTCGACGTTCGCAAAGTTCAGCAGAATGCCCTTGCCCTGCTGCTGTTCAACGAGGCCGAAGAGTTCGCTGCCGAGTTCCTGAATGCTGGCCTCGTCAAGAATCTTCTTGTCGTTGAATGCAACAACGGCGACCTCGCCGTTCGTGGTCACGCCAATGCGGCGGTACTGTGCCATGCCATTCCTCTCATCAGAGCCCGCTGGGGCTCCTCTTCAATGCTGCTTCAACAATGAAAGGTCCCCGGTCTGCCGATTTCTTCGCTCAGCATAAACCGGTGACGAACCCTTTCAGCAACGACCCTGGCCTGCAGCCGCTGCAGTGACTTCCCCGCAAGAGGCGAACAGGTCGTAAAACGGCGAAGCCGGTGACGGCCCTTCCGCACCGCCAAAACGTACCAACTCGGACCGCGAAATGCCACAACTAGCAATCGCCGGGGCTCTTAACCCCGAATGGTGTCGGTATCGAGTGAACGTGCCGTCCCGGCCGGCTCACCGCCATTGTGGCAGTCGCGGCCGTTCTTTGGGGTCACGCAGGCTGCGGGCCCTGGCGGCCTCGCCGGGCAACTGGAAAGGCATCTTCGAGAATTCGGCCGGAAAAGCAGCTGAAAAACTGGCCTTGACGGAAATTCCGCCTAGCGGTCTCCGTCTGGCGCGCGAGTTGCTTCGCTGATCTTTCCCCGACGTCGTCGAATGCCGCCACGGCAGGTAGCGGGTGGTTTGGAGACCCCCGCAGACATGCCGTGCGTCCACACGCCCCGGGGTTTTCGTCTCCCAGAGTCCCTTTCAACGATAGAGGATCCAGAATGGCAGCCGCTGCGAGCAAGGCCGGGAAGGCCAAATCGACCCTGATTCCCCTCGGTGACCGTGTCGTGGTGGAACGCGAAGAGAGCGAGCAGAAGACCTCGGGCGGCATCCTGCTGCCTGATTCCGCCAAGGACAAGCCGGCCCGCGGCGTGGTGGTCAGCGTGGGCGAGGGCAAACTTGACGACAAGGGCAACCGCCATCCGCTGCAGGTCAAGCCTGGCGACCGAGTGGTGTTTACCAGTTACGCCGGCGAGGCCTTTCAGGTGAGCGATCAAGAGCTGCTACTGATGCGGGAGGATGACATCCTCGCCGTGCTCGGCTGATCGTCGCTAACGGCCGCCCGGGCTTCCGGTCGGCACTGGAACCAAACAGACCGATCCCAAGAACCTTTCAATACAGGAGAATGACTCAATGGCCAAAATGATGGCGTTCGATCAGGAAGCCCGCGAAGCAATGCGGCGGGGCGTTTCCAAACTGGCTCGCGCGGTTAAGGTGACCCTCGGCCCCAAGGGCCGGAATGTGATCCTGCAAAAGAGCTTCGGTTCGCCGACTGTCACCAAGGACGGCGTCACGGTTGCCAAGGAGATCGACCTTGAAGACACCTATGAGAACATGGGTGCTCGGATGGTTCGGGAGGTGGCCAGCAAGACCAGTGACGTGGCGGGCGACGGTACCACCACAGCAACGGTGCTGGCTGAGGCGGTCTTCAACGAAGGCTTGCGGGCCGTTGTTGCCGGCGTCAATCCGATCCAGATGAAGACCGGCATCGAAAAGGCGGTCGAGGACATCACCGACAAGCTCAAGAGCATGGCGATTCCGGTGAAGGGCAAGAAGGAGATGGCCCAGGTCGCCAGCATCGCCGCCAACAATGATGCGGAAATCGGTGACCTGCTTGCCGAAGCGATGGACAAGGTTGGCAAGGACGGCGTGATCACCGTCGATGAGGGCAAGAGCCTCTCGACTGAGATCGAGTTCGTCGAGGGGATGCAGTTCGACCGCGGCTACCTGTCGCCCTATTTCGTCACCGATCCGCAGGCGATGCAGTGTGTGCTGGAGGACTGCTACATCCTCGTGTTCGAGAAAAAGATCTCGACCGTGAAGGACATCGTGCCGCTGCTCGAAGCAGTCGTGAACGCCAGCAAGCCGCTGCTGATCATCTCGGAAGAGGTCGATGGCGAGGCTCTGGCCACGTTGGTCATCAATCGGCTGCGGGGCACCTTCCAGGTTTCGGCCGTCAAGGCCCCCGGCTATGGCGATCGCCGCAAGGCGATGCTCGAGGACATCGCGATCCTCACCGGGGCGACCGCCGTGTT
>CALAZQ010000388.1 GCA_937926325.1 uncultured Planctomycetaceae bacterium
CGGTCAGCTCCCTCGGGTTAAGGGTATAGTCTTTGCAGCGAGGCGGCTCATGCTGAGGCCATTTGGCGACAGCCCACCGGAGAATGGCTCTCAGGACAACAACGATCCAAGCAGGCCATGGAAAACGACATTCCCAAGCCCTCCGACGAAGTCACCGGTGATTGGACTGATCTGACGCCGACCTTCGGACTCTCGGGTTCGGCACCGGAGATTGCCCCGGAGCGTCTACAGGGCAGCATGATTGCTGGCCGGTACGAGGTTGGCGAACTCGTCGGCAACGGTGGCTTCAGTCTGGTCTTTCAGGGGCGGGATTCCCGGGAGCAGCTGGAACGTGACGTCGCGATCAAGATCCCTCGCTATTTCGGTGAGCCCGCTCAGCGAGTTGCCCGCGGCGGAAAACTCAACGGGCAGCTTGACCACCACTACATCGCCAAACTCTTCGATGCCGGTGTGTTCGAGTACGACGAGCATCGAGTTCCTTACATGATTATGGAGCTGGTTTCCGAGGCCCGCTCGCTGACCGCCTACTGCAAGGAGGTTGAGCTTCCGCTTCGCCAGCGGCTGGAGATGTTTATCAAGGTCTGCGACGCCGTCGCCTCCGCCCACGCCATCGGTCTTGTCCATCGGGATCTGAAGCCGAGCAATATCCTCGTCAACCAGGCAGGCGAGCCCCGGGTCATCGATTTTGATACGGCCAGGGAACTGCCGGCGGGTGATCAGCCGGCTGCAGCCGGCAACGGACAGCCTCCCGTTGCGGCGGCAGGCGCTCCTGGTATCTCCGGCGTTGTCGGCACGGCGCTTTACATGAGCCCGGAACAGTGGCGATGCGAGCAGCCAAGCCCTGCGAGCGATGTCTTTTCTCTCGGATTGGTACTTTTTGAACTCACCAGCGGTTTTCCGCTTCCGGGGCCGGCGACTCCCGGCCCGGCGGCTGTCGGAGCCTCCGGGTCGCTGCTCCCGCAGCTGGAAAAAACAGTGAAGCCGACGGGACTGCTCCCGGGGCCGATCCGGCAGATCTGTCACCGCTGCCTCGAGGTCAACCCCACGGATCGCTTTGCCGATGCGGCGGCATTGGCAGCAGTCGCGCGGAAGGCAACCGAGCGAATCGCAGCCCGACGGCGGATGTTCGGGCTGACAGCGTTGGCTGCGGTTACGATGCTCATGGTCGCCGGGCTCATCGGCTTTTCGATTCGACAGCAGCGGCTCAGGCAGGCGTACGCTGAAGCCATTGGGAAGGCTGCGGCCGCCTTCGGTTCTCCAGAGGCTGCCGACAGCGACCTTTCGACGCTCCTCGACACGGCCGCGGGCCGCTGGCGGGCATGGCAGGGCAGCGGGCGGCCGCCAAGCGAGCTGACACTGCTGCGTACCCTGGGCCAAGGTCGTCAGACCGATTTGGCCTGGCCGACCACCGACGCGATCTTTGTCCGCGACGGCAAAAAGCTGGCGGCAGGGGGTCGATTCGGAAACCTCGTGCTTGCTCCTTCCCAGCGGCCGGCGGCTCCTGATACTCGGCTGTCCGGAACCGGCGAGCGGTTTACGACGTTGATTCATGCAGCCGGGCAGTTGGTGGTTACGCTCGACACCGCCGGCACCCTCGCAAGTTGGCCGCTTGCGGGCGAACCGCGGGAACCTCCCTCACAGACGATTGCCCGACTTGCGCCGGAAGCTGACTGGCTTGTCGCGGTTTCCCCGGACTCGGAGCTGCTCGCCGCTGCCCGTGGTCAAACCCTGAAAATCTGGGAAAAAGCGACTGGTCCTGCCGCGGCCACGACGCCCTTCACTGCCAAGCAGCCCCGGCAGCTTACGGGGTTGGGTGCTGCCGTAGTCTCAAGTGTCTGCTTTGGGACCGCGTCGGCGGGGTTGCTCGTCGGGACGACGGATGGGACGGTGCTTGCGGTCGATCCCCGGACGGGAGCAGAGAGGGATAGGTTGCCGCGGATTGACCTCGGCAGCCAAGCCGCCGTGAAGCTGCGACGCAGTCGCGACGGTGGCCGTCTGGCGGCCTTTGCGGTCGGCGGATCGCTGCGGCTCCTCGACCCTGCCACCGGCGGCCCGCTGGAGGTAGCCGTCGCGGCAACCCCGCCGATCCACGAGGCGATGTTCACTGACGCGGGCAGGCGGCTTGTACTCCTCAGTCACTCCGATCCTGGCACCGCTCAGTCGACCACGGTCCGCGTCTTCGACACGACCAGGCCGCGGCGGCTCGATTTCCTCTGTGACTTCCAAGTACCGGGAATGATCAGACAGCTCGAGATTGCCAACGGCCGGGTCTGCCTCAACGGCGTCGATGGAAGTGTCCAGATCGCCAGCCTCAGCAGCCAGTGACGGTGACGAGCGTGCAGCAAAGGCTCTCATCAGGCCGGCCGTTCGGCCCGCTGGTTCACGCGGTGTCCTTGAGCTTTCTGTGAATTTCTTCCTTTGCAGCAGACCAGTATCGGCGAACCGTCCGGACGTCGCAGCCGAGGGTCTGGGCAATGTCCGTTGGTTTCGCTCCGAGGTAAAACCGCATCGAAAAAGTCGTCTTCAGTTTTTCTGGCAGGCTATCGACGACTTGGTGGAATCCCTCCCAGTTGTCCAGCAGGCTTGGGGCGGTTGCGGCCGCGGCGGCCTGTTCGCTGCGGACGATGTCTCCGTCCGCGTGCCGAACGACGTTTGTGGCCCGTCGGGCGACGGGCGACTGCGGACCGCGAAATTTTCGGGCAAGGTCGATGATTCGGCGTCGCACCTGCATGGCGGCAAGGTTGAACAGGTGCTGCTCCGATTCAGGCTGCAGGTGTTGCAGGGCTTTAAAGAGACTGACGGAGGCCTCCTGCACGATGTCGTCTGTGTCGTTGAACCCGTCACGAAACTCCGGATGGTTCCGCAGTTGTCGCCTGGCGAGGTGTTCGATCTGGACCTGACAGGCGGCAATGAGCCGATTTAGTGCGTCCGGGTCACCGTGTTGGAGGGCCGCGAGATCATCGGCTAAAACTTTCGCGAGTCCGGACATGCGATTGCTCCTCTTGTATGACGGGGCGATTGTACACCGGTGTTGATGGCTGCTGCTGGTCGCGGCTCATCGACGAGCGTGAAACATGGAGGTGATACGG
>CALAZQ010000389.1 GCA_937926325.1 uncultured Planctomycetaceae bacterium
TGAACCCGCCGCCAAACCAACACAGGAAGCCGGGAGCGGAAGCGACCGGACACGCTGAACCCAGGACGCTGGATCAACTCGCAAAGCCGGTCCGCCGGCTTCCGCCGGCGGCTTCCATACGTGAACCCGCCGCCAAACCAACACAGGAAGCCGGGAGCGGAAGCGACCGGACACGCAGCACGCGAAAGGCCGAACATCCGCCAGCGTAAGCTGTCATCGCAGGAGCGTCGTTGAGGCCTCGGCTTCGAGAGCAGCAAGGCGGGCGGCGGCCTGCGGTGGGGCGTCGCCCTTGGCCACTGCGGCCCGGTAGCTTTCCAGGGCATCGTGCCGACGGCCGAGCGACTCTTGGGCAAGCCCCTCAAGGGCCAGCACCTCGGCCGGCACCTGATTGGGCCCGTAGGTTTCCTCGAGGACCGCCAGCGTGGCCAGGGCCCGCTTCGGCCGTTCAAGCTGCCGGTAGACCTCGGCCGTATCGAGCAGCACCTCACGGTTGTCGGGCTCGAAAGCGAGCGAGTGTTGAAAATCGGCGAGGGCATCGACGGGCCGGCCGCGGGCGAGCGCCACCTGCCCATGCAGTTGCCAGGCTGCCGGCGACCGCGGCACCGTTCGCACCGCCTCCGACGCCAGCCGCTCGGCATCATCGAGCAGCCCCAACTCGAGATACATCCGCCCCCCCTCAATACAGAGATCGATATCGGCCGGCGACAGCGTGAGGGCCTGACCGATCTGGCCGACGGCCTCCATCTTTTCACCCCGCTCCCAGAGCACCCGGGCATAGTGTTTGCGGGCATCGACATCGGTTGGGCACCGCTGCACCGCCTGCTCGAGCAGCCCCTCGGCTCGGATCAGGTCGCCGGAATCGGTTGCCGACAGGCCGAGGTTACTCAGCCGCCGGGCCTCGGCGAGTTGCTCAGGTGCAGGTCCGTTGCGGGGCACCAGCCGACAGCCCGCCGCCGCGACCGACAGCAGGAGAACGGCGGCAACGGAAATACGTCTCGCAGCCATGGACAAGGCCGGTGCCAAGGAAAAGTCGAAACAAAGCCGAGCGACTGTAGGGGCAGATCAGGCCCGAAGACAACGCCGCCTGGGCGGGTCGGGTCCGGCAGACCTGGCAAACGGGGCAGCCTGCAACGGACATCCGCGTTCAGCGACCGTCGGCAAACCGCTGTGGTCCGGGTTGCCGAAGAGAGTCGGATGGGGAGAGGATCTGCCACCCCGTCCGCTTGACCGCCACCGGCCGTCACCCACAACCTGCTCGCCGCCGTTCCTCCGATGCCCAGCCGCCAATCGCACCGTCACCTCCTGCTGCCTGCGGCGGCCTGCCTGCTGGTGGCCGGCTGTGAAATCCGTGACGAGCAGGTTCGGACCACCCAGCCCGCCCGGCTCCGCTGGCCCGACCCGATTACCCGCCGGCTTGAATCGGACACCGACCCCGCCGCGGTTCCCACCGCCAGCACGATCGCCTTCGTCGAAAGCTGTGCCGCCGGCCGCCGGCTGGCCGACGCCACCGGCAAGCCGCTGCTGCTGATCTTTCGGGCTGCCTGGTGCCGGTGGTCGGCCGCCTTCACCCAACAGACACTCGGCGATCCGGCCATCGTCGCGTTGTCGGAGCAATTCGTCTGCGTTCAGGTCGATGCCGACCGCGATGCCACCGTCTGCGAGCGTTATGGCGTCACGCAGTTTCCCACCGTTTTGGTGCTGGCCCCGAACGATCGTGAACTCACCCGCCGCAGCGGTCACGCCCTGGCAGCCGACCTGCAACCGGTCCTGCGGCGTGTCCTGACGGCCGAGCAGATGGCACGTGTGAAGCCCGAGGTTCCAAAGCCGGCCACCGCCATTGGCATTGAGCCTGACCAACGGCTCCAGACGGCCAATACTCCGACCGACGCGGTCGGCCGCTGAGCCGCCCGCCGACAGCGACGGCGGTAGCCTGAAGGGCCGCCACCCCTTTGCCGAGCGACCTCCCATGCCCACCACCGCCAAGCCGGCCCGCGATTACCACGCCTACCCGTGGTGGAGCCCGCGGTTCTGGCATGGCATGCCGCTGGGGGTCTGGCTTGATCTGCTGCGGGAGAACCACTGGAAGGTTGCCCCCAGCCGACTCGGCCTGCTCGGCACCATCACGGCCGCCGCCGCCTTCAACTCGCTGGCTGAGCCACTCTGCCGGGCCCGGTTTCGGCGGCAGTTGGCCGAGCCGCCGGCGACCGATCCGCCCGTGTTCATCATCGGCCACTGGCGAAGCGGCACGACCCTGCTGCACGAAATCCTGATGCTCGATGACCGCTTCTGCTGCCCGTCGACCTATCAGTGCTTCGCCGCCGGCCACTTCCTGCTGACCGAATGGCTGGTGACATCGACCCTGGGCTGGATCATGCCGGCGAAGCGGCCGATGGACAACGTCGCCGCCGGCTGGCACCGGCCGCAGGAGGATGAATTCGCCCTGGCCAACATGGGTGTGCCGTCGCCCTACCGTCGCATGGCCTTTCCCGAGACGACGCCGGCCGAGCCGACCGCCCTCGACCTCGAGACGCTCTCACCGGAGGAGTTGGCCCAGTGGCAGGAGGCCCTCCGCCGCTTCCTGGCAATGCTGGCGGTCCGGGACGCCCGGCGGCCGGTGCTCAAGAGCCCGCCCCATACCGCCCGCATGGCGGTGCTGGCGGAGATGTTCCCCGGAGCCCGGTTTCTGCACATCGTCCGCGACCCGTTCGTGGTCTTTCCCTCCACCAAGCGGCTCTGGGAGTCGCTGCATCATGTGCAGGCGATGCAGATCGACTCTGGGGCCGATGCCGAGGAGTACGTCTTCCACTGCTTCGACACGATGTATGCCGCCTTTGAGCGGGACCGGCCGCGACTGGCCCCGGAGCAGCTGCATGAGGTCCGCTACGAAGACCTCGTTGCCGATCCGGTCGCCCACATGGAAGCGGCCTATGAGCAACTCGGCCTGGGCGACTTCGAGCGGGTCCGTCCCGCCTTCGAGACCCAGGCCACCGCCATGCAGAAGTACCAACGCAACAGCTATCAGCACGACCCTCACATCGTGGCGGCAATCAGCCAGCGGTGGAAACCCTTCCTCGACCGCTACGGGTAT
>CALAZQ010000390.1 GCA_937926325.1 uncultured Planctomycetaceae bacterium
CGACAGCAGCGTTGCAAAATCAGGGTAGCAGAATTGGTGCCGAACAGGTTTGACAGGATGTCCGAGCTTTCCGTGAAGCCAGCTCACCCACCACGTCACTGCCAGCCGGCGGCAGGAAGCCGCCCATGAGCATCAGCGGAAGCTGGCGAACCTCGGCTTCGCCTGGTTCCGCCCCCAGGAAAGTCGGACAGGATGTCCGAGCTTTCCGTGAAGCTAGTAATTCGGCGTCGGCGCCCGGAAGTCAGCCAGGTTGACTGAGCGGAACCAGTCGATTGTCTTGGCCAGGCCCTCGGCGAGGGGAACCGTTGGCTCCCAGTGCAGGTGCTGTTTGGCCAGCGTGATGTCCGGCCGCCGTCGCTCCGGGTCGTCCACCGGCAAGGGCTTTTCAATCAGGTGTGACTTCGAGCCGGTCAGCTCAAGGGTCAACTCGGCCAGCTGCCTGATCGTGAACTCGCCCGGGTTGCCCAGATTGACCGGACCGATGAAGTCGTCTGATCCATCCATCATGGCGATGATGCCACTGACCAGGTCGTCGCGATAACAGAAGCTGCGGGTCTGGGAGCCGTCGCCGAAGATTGTGATCGGTTCACCCGCGAGGGCCTGGCGGATGAAGTTCGAGACCACCCGGCCGTCATAGGGATGCATCCGTGGTCCATAGGTGTTGAAGATCCTTACGATCCGAATGGTGACGCCGTGGGCCCGGTGATAATCCATGAATAGCGTCTCGGCGGCCCGCTTGCCCTCGTCGTAGCAGGCTCGCGGGCCGATCGGGTTGACGGCACCGCGGTAGCTCTCCGGCTGCGGGTGGACCTCGGGATCACCATAGACCTCGCTGGTCGAGGCCTGCAGCACCTTGGCCCGGCACCGCTTGGCCATGCCCAGCATGTTGATCGCCCCGCTCACCGAGGTCTTCATCGTCTTGATCGGATTGTATTGATAGTGCCCCGGGGCGGCAGGGCAGGCGAGGTTGTAGATCTCATCAACCTCGAGCCAGAGTGGATGAATGATGTCGTGCCGCAGCAGTTCGAAGTTGCCGCAGCCAAGCAGGTGGGCGACGTTGGTCTTCTGGCTGGTGAAGAAGTTGTCGGCACAGATGACGTCATGGCCCTGCTCGACCAGCCGCTCACAGAGATGGCTGCCGAGAAAGCCGGCACCACCGGTGACGAGAATGCGTTTGAGGGAAGGCATCGGTTGCAGGCTCCGAGTGGGGGGAGCCCGTTTTCTGCCAGATGCGGCGAAGGGCTGCAAGGGCCATAGACGGTTACAGTCCTTCCCGCCCCAAGCCGAACAGATAGCTGGCGAGATCGGCCAGCTCTTGCCGAGAGAGCTGATCGACCAGCCCGACCGGCATCAGCGAGGTTCCAGCCGATTCTTCGTCGATGTCAGCGGTCCGGATGGTCAACTGCTTGTCATCGGCGGTGCGAAGGACGAGCTCTGTGTCAGTCCGAGAGACCGGAATGCCGGTTACCACCTGGCCATCAGCGGTCAGCACCACCAGGGTGTTGTAGCCCTCCTTGACGTTCCTGGCCGGTTCCAGCAGCGAGTTGACGATGTAGTCGGGCTGGCTGGCCACGCCGATCGTTGACAGGTTCGGGCCGACCTTTCCCCCCTCGCGGCCGATCCGGTGGCATTTCACACACTGCAGTTTCTCGCGGCGATAGATTTCCTGGCCCCGTGTGGCGTTGCCTGACGCCTGCACGAAGGCCAGGAACTTGGTCATCTCGGTAGCGGAGAACCCGCGGCGGGCCAGCGGCTGGTCAGGACGGCCTTCGAGCCGTTTGAGTGCTGCTACCAGGGCCGGTTCTGCTCGGCCCGATCCAGCAAGCTGTTGCAGCCCGGTGGTGGCCACGCTTGTCGGGAGCGGCTGCTCAGCCGCCTCAAGGGCTGCGGCCAGCACTGCCGGGCTGCCCTGGCGGGACAGGAAGGCCTGGAAAATGGCAGCCTGCTCGGCCTCGGCCACTGGGCTGGCCAGTAGCGACACCGCGGCGGCAGCAGCAGCCTCCGGCTGCTGGTTCAGCATGGCGGCCATCGCGGCAATCCGCAGGGCCATCGGTGTGGCTCTGTCTCCAGCAAGCTGACCGAGCGGTGCGACCGCCGCAGCCGCCTCTGTAAACCGGCCGAGGTTCTCGATTGCCGTCCGGCGGAGAGCGGTCGGCTGCTTTGTGTCGGTCGCCAGTCGGGCCAATGGTTCGATGGCCGTCACCAGCTGCCAGCGACCGGCCGCTGCGGCCGCGGCTTTGGCAACAGCGGCATCGGGCGAGCCGATCAGCTGCTCAAGTCCTGCCAGTGGACCAGCAGGCCGTACCCGGCGACGGGTCTGGGATTCAAGTAGAAACTCAAGCAGCGTGGCTGCCCGAGCTGGAGCGGTTGTCGGCTGAACCGCTGCCTCAAAGACCAGCTGGAGTTCCGCCGGCCCTCCGAATCGAGCGATGCAATCGAGGGCTGCTTGCCGGTCATCGTTCGAGAGGCTGCCGGTTTGCAGCAGCCGCACAACAGTGGGAATGGCTTCGGCGGCCCCGGTTGCCTCGATGGCAAACAGCAGCCGCCGGGGATGGGCGATGATCGGCGAGTCACCCGCAACCACGGCCGGCAGCCAGTCGGCCCGCAGTTCCCGGCTGGCCAGCCAGGCGGCATAGTCGAGGGCGTCGTCACGGGGCCGATCGACTGCCTGGAGCACCAACTCGGCAGCCCGGGGGCCGCCAATGGTTGCCAAGGCTCGCACCCCTTCCAGCCGGACCAGCATCGATTCGTCGTCCACGGTGGCAGCGAGCAGCCCCACCGGATCATCCAGCCGGTCGGCCCAGTCCACCGCGATGCGGGCCGCCGCGGCCCGGGCCCGCGGGTCGGTGGAACCGAGCACCTCGGCAAGGAGGGGCTGGTTGATCTCGCTGGCACTGCCCCGGTCAATCGCCTGGAACAGCCGCAGTCCCTCCAGCCGCAGCCGCTCAAAGCTGGCGGCCGCCGGGTCGAGCTCGGCCAGCCATGCGGTCACCGCCTGGCGGATGGAAACGGGGTTGTGGGTCCAGAGCACGCGGCGGGCCATGTCGCGGCCATAGGCCGACTGAGTGGCCAGATCATCGAGCAGTTCAGGGATCGATCGCCCGCTGAAATCGACCCGGGGCGCGAGCGGTCGGCCCTTGGCGGTCACCCGCCAGATTCGGCCATGCTCGCGATCGCGGCGGGGGTCGCGAAAGTCGACCTCGCCATGCTGGATGATCGGGTTGTACCAGTCGGCGATATAGATCGCCCCATCCGGGCCCAGCTTGATGTCGATGGGACGGAACGTGACCCGCTTGGAGCGGATCAGATCGGGAAGCTGTTCACTGCTGAAGCCCGAACCCTGCTCGGTCAGCCGGAAGCGACAGACCCGGTTGGCCCGAAAGTCGTTGGTGATCAGGGTGCCGTGGGCATCGTCGGGAAGATGGGGCCCGTCCACGATTTCCAGGCCACAGTATTTCGGGCTGCCCGGGTTCATGCCGTGGAGGATGCGAGAGGTGCCGACGGCCGCCTGATAGGCGGCGCCGGGAAAGCCATAGTAGATGCCCTCGCCTCCGGCCCCATCGGTGACCAGTGAGCGGTGCCACTGGTCAAAGGCATGGCCCCAGGTGTTGACCCAGCCGCGGGCGTAGACATCAAGCGCCAGGGAACGGGGCAGGAACCGCCAGATGCCGCCGCCATTGAGCCGCTTCACGCCTGCCGGTGTTTCTACATGGCTGTGGATGTAGATCGACTGATTGAAGAACAGCCGGGCGTCGGGGCCCCAGCGGAAGGTGTGGATGATGTGGTGGGTGTCTTCAGCACCAAAGCCCGACAACACTACCCGCCGCTGGTCAGCCTTGCCATCACCGTCCTGATCGGCCAGGTGGAGCAGTTCGGTGCTGTTGGCAACATAACAGCCACCATCCCCCGGCAGCACAGCGGTGGGCATTAGCAGCCCATCGGCAAAGACGGTGTGGGTATCTGCTCGGCCGTCGCCGTCCCGGTCCTCCAGGATGGTCACGGTGTCATTGGCCACCTCACCCGGCTGGATCTGCGGATAGACGCTTGAAGATGACACCCAGAGCCGTCCCTGGGGGTCGAAGTTCATCTGCAGCGGCTTGCGAATCAGGGGATCGGCCGCAAAGAGATTTACCTCGTACCCCTCGGCCACCAGCATGGCGGCCAGTTCGGCGGTGGGATCAGGCGCGGGGATATCGGTGAGGCTTCGCTGGGCCACCACAGGCCGCGGCGCTGCGACCAGGATGATGAAAAAGCCGGTCAGCAGCAGCCGTGAGGAAATGGTCATGGCAAGTCTCCTGTCGCAGGACGGGCATCGCGAGCGGCCCGGACGGCCGCCTCGGCTTCGGCCACCAGCGGATCGAAGCGAGGAATCTCGGCGGCGTTGTTGCCCTGCTCGTGTTTGCGGAACAGGAACAGATAGGTTTCGTTGGCGGGCCGCCAGCGGTGGAAGAAGAGTTGATTCTTGGCGTTGATGCGTTCACGAACCGGGGCTGAGTGATCGGCCCAGTCAGCTGGCAGCTGCCGGCCGGCTGCGGCCACGAACAGCCGGGCTGCCGTCCGGTAGCCATCGGGCGACAGGTGCAAGCCATCGGTGGTGAATGGTGTGGTGGCGGGCGTTTGCGGCCACTCGGCAAACAGATCGACCAGCCCCACCTGCCGGGCTGCGGCCGTTTCACGAATGACGGTGGCGTAGCGGGCGAGCACAGCATTGCGGGCATCGGCGTCGGGGCAGGTTGGCTGTCGCTCGAAGGGGCTGGGCGTGACCAGCACCAGCCGTGGTGACTCACCGGTCGTTCCAGCTTTTTGCTGGCAGAGGTCGGCGCAGAGTTTGTCGAGCTGCTTGCTGAAGGCATCCAGCTGCCGGTCTCCCGCGAACGACTCATTCCGCCCGTAGGCCACGAAGATGACGTCAGGGGCCAGCTCCTCGACCAGCTTCAGCATGCGGGCATAGCCTTTCGCGGGGGGATCAAAGACGCCCCGGCTGTCAGCCCAGACGGTGTCGCCCCCCCAGCCGAGATTGCGGAATTCAAGGTTGGCCTCGGGGAAAGCGGTCACGAGGGCGGTTTCGAGGAACCCGAGCTGCCCATCCCGCTCAAACAGCGTGTCACCCAGCAGCACAATCCGCTCGCCGTCTTGCAGCTGCCAGCTGGGGGCGGCACCGCCGGTCGGTTCTGCAGCGTTCAGGCCCAAGCTGGCAAGAAAGGCCCCAACGAGGGCGGTGAAAGAAACCTTCCAGCTGGGCGACTGAGTTGCATCCATAGCCATGCTCGCGGAGAGAGTGCCTGCGTGTTACTGTACCGGTCGGGCGAGACTTCGCACCGGGAATCAAAACCTCGGTAGCAAAGAGAAAAGGGGCTCCCCGCCAAAATCTTACGGCCAGGGCCCTTTCGTCGGATCAGCAGCACAACAACCACATCATCCACGTAGGAAGAAACGAGGACCTCCATGAGCCAACCATCGATCACCGGGCTGAATCGGCGCGATCTGTTCACCGCTGCTGCCGGCGCGGCCGTACTGACCGCCGCAGGTCGGGCGGCGGCCGCCCCGGCGGTGACCAAGGGGCATATCAAGCAGTCGATTGTCACCTGGTGCTTCGGCATGATGGGCGAGAAGTGGAGTATTGAAAAGCAGTGCCAGGTGGCCAACGAACTCGGCTGCCTGTCGATTGAGCTGACCGAGCCGAAGGACTGGCCGCTGCTCAAAAAGCATGGCCTCACCTGCGCGATTGCACCCAACGGCATGCCAGGGGCGCCGTTTGTCAAGGGCTTCAACAACCTGAAGTATCACGAGGAAGTGATTGCCCGGACGACCGAGATGATCGATGCCTGTGCTGAAGCAGGCATGCCGGCGGTGATCGCCTTCACCGGATTCAAATGGCGGGACGCTGAAGACCCGGCCAGCGGGGCGATGCCTGACGACGAGGCCTTCGACAACTGTGTGACGGGCCTGAAGAAGATTGCCGGCCATGCCGAGAAGCAGGGCGTGACGATCTGCCTGGAGCATCTCAATACCCGTGACGATTCACACCCGATGAAGGGCCACCCGGGCTATCAGGGCGACGATGTCGATGCCGTGGCGGCGATGCTGCGGCGGGTCGGCTCCGAACGGGTCAAGCTGCTGTTCGACATCTATCACGTGCAGATCATGAACGGTGACGTGATCCGGCGGCTGGAGGAGTGCAAGGACATCATCGGCCACATCCACACCGCCGGGAATCCCGGCCGGAATGAGCTCGACGACACGCAGGAGATCAACTACCCGCCGATCATGCGGAAGCTGCTCGAGATTGGCTACGACGGTTACGTCGGCCAGGAGTTCATCCCCACCCGCGACCCTCTCGCCGGCCTCCGCGAGGCGGTCGCTCTCTGCGACGTCTGACCCGCCGCTTCCTCTGCGATAGCTATTCGACCAGGGGCCTGCCCGTTACTCTGATTCCATTCGTTGCCGCAGTCCGGCAAGCCGGCGGTGGTGATGAAGGGTACGATTCCCATCATGCGTTGCAGGTCTTCTCATCCCATGCATGTCGTTCCGGCTGCGGCCGCTGCAGCTGCCCTGACAATGGCGCTCGCCGTTGGGCTGTGCGGTACGGCTGCGGGCCAATCGGCTCCAGCAGCCTGGAGCCCGGAATTCGTCCAGCAGGTTCTTGCCGATGCCCGGGATCAGGGCGACGCCCGCCGTGGGGCCGGCGTGTTCAGTGCCGCGACGACGGGCTGCACGTCGTGCCACAAAGTGGCAGGTGAAGGGGGGGCTGTCGGCCCGGAACTCACGACGGTGGCGCGGTGCCTGTCGCCAGAGGAAATTGTGGAGTCGCTTTATTGGCCGTCCCGCTCGATGAAACCCGAGTACCGGTCGTATGTCTTCACGCTGGCCAACGGCCGAATGGTGCAGGGAATCATCAACCGGGAAACTGCCGATCATCTTGTCGTGGTGGAGGCGACGGGCAAGCGGCATACCCTCACGCCGGCCGAGATCGACGAGCGGACGGAGGCGGGCTCGCTGATGCCGGCCAACGTCTTCACTTCGCTGCCCGCCCCTCAGCGTCGTGACCTCGTGCGGTATCTGTTGGAACTCGGTCGCACCCCTGGCCTCGAAACGCTCTCGCACCACGCCGGCCCCTTCGCTGTGCCCCGTGAGCCGCTTGAGCCTGACGCCTGGCCCAACCGCGATCTCTGGGTCAATAAACACCGCATCTATGACCCCTACAGAAAGCAGGCAATCGCCTTCCGTGGCCGCGACCCGATGCCACTGCTGCTGCCGGCCTGGCCGGGGCTTGATGGCGGCACGCATGGCCACTGGGGCAGCATCCCCTGGTCAACCTGGGACGATGAGCGGCGGAACAAGGGCGATCAGGGTTCCGTGCAGTGCTGGCCGCTTGACCTTGGCGGTCGGACGGTGCCGCGGGCGGTGAACCTGCGGCTTGGCGACGCCGGTGAACTGGCGGCCTGCTTCAACCCCGATACGCTCCAGTTCGAGGCTGTCTGGACGGGCGGCTTCCTCACGTTTGGAAAACACCGGTACGGGTTTCTGGCCCCCGCAAAACCGGCGGGAACCCTCGGCTCGGCCCCTGCGGCCGTGGTCCTGCCACCGGGCCCGCGGACCTATCACGGCTTCTACCGTCACGGCAAGCGAGTGGTGTTTTCCTACTCAATCGGCGACGTGACCTATCTCGATGCGCCGTGGTTAGAGGATGGCCAGCTTGTCCGTGAAATTGCACCAGCCGAACGTCATTCGCTCGCGGGCCTCCTGTCCGGTGGCCCGCCCCAGTGGCCGCAGCTGCTGACAACATCCGGTACGCTCGGGAGCGGCGAGCCCTATGCTGTCGATACGATCGCCCCGCCGTTTGAGAACCCCTGGGGCTCGCTGATGTTCTTCGGCGGGCATGGCTTCTTCTCCAATGGCGATGCGGCAATCTGCACAATCCAAGGCGATATCTGGCGGGTCTCCGGTCTCGATGCCGAGTTGAGCCGTGTCCGCTGGCGACGGCTGGCAGCAGGACTCAACCAGGCCCTCGGCCTCGTCGTGCATGATGACGTTGTTTATGTGCTCGGTGGCGACCAGCTGACTCGGCTTGAAGACACCAATGGCGACGGTGAGGCCGACTTCTATGCCTGCGTGACGAATCGCTTCGAGCCTTCTGGCGGACACAACTTCAAGTGTGGCCTGGAACGCGATGCGGCCGGCAACTTCTTCACGGCCTCGCACCAGGGGCTGCTGCGGATCAGCCCCGACGGCGAGACGGTCGACGTGCTGGCGGTCGGCTTTCGCAATCCTGATGGCCTCGGCCTGCTTCCCGACGGCACGCTCACCGTGCCCGTCTCTGAGGGCGACCGCACGCCGGCGTCAGCGATCTGCGAGGTGCGGCAGCAGCCGGGCCAGCCTCCGGCGAACCCCCGACCAAACTTTCGAGGGACGCCGCCAGCCTTACCACTGGTCTCCATCCCCCGTGGGCTCGATCATTCAAGCGGCGGCCAGACCTTTATTTCGAGTGACCGCTGGGGGCCGCTGGCCGGTCAGCTGGTGCATTTTTCGTTCGGGGCCTGCACGCACTTTCTTGTCCTTCGCGACGAGGTAGCCGGGCAGCCGCAGGGGGCCATCGTGCCGCTGGTGGGAGATTTTCGGTCGGGCGTCCACCGCGGCCGGTTCAGTCCTGCCGACGGCCAACTCTACGTCAGCGGCATGAATGGCTGGCATGTCTACGGCGTGGACGACGGCTGCTTTCAGCGGGTGCGGTACACCGGCGGCACCGTGCAGCAGCCGATCGGCATTCGGGCTCATCGGAATGGGGTGCGGCTGCAGTTTTCGGCACCGCTTGACCGCCACATCGCGGGCGTTGCGGCCAACCACTTCGCCCAGTGTTGGAACTATCGCTACGGTGACTCCTATGGATCACCGGAATTCTCACCGAGTCACTACGGTACGGTGGGGCACGACCCGCTCGTGATCCGCTCGGCCACGGTGCTTGCCGACCGCCGGAGCCTGTTCCTCGAAATCCCCGACCTCCAGCCGGTGAACCAGCTGCACCTGCACGTCGCCGTCGGGGGGGCCGCGACCCGTGATGTCTTCGCCACGATTCACGCCCTTGATGAGCCGTTTCGTGAGATCCCGAACTATCAGGAGGTCACCCGGCCCGTGGCGGCTCACCCCATTCTCCGCGACATTGCGATGATGAAGGCCGCCGTCAAGAACCCCTGGCTCAACAAGGTCGAGGGTGCCCGCCCCCTGACGATCGCAGCTGCCTCAAACCTCGCCTACAAGACGCCGGAACTGCGGGCGAAGGCTGGCGAAACGCTTGCCCTCACCTTCGTGAACCCCGATGTCGTGCCCCACAACTGGGTGCTGGTGAAGCCCGGTACGCTAGCCGCGGTCGGCACCCTTGCCGATGGGCTGATCACCGACCCGGAGGCGGTCGCCCGGCATTACGTGCCGGATACCGATGACGTGATCGCCTATGCCGACATCACCGAGCCTGGCAAGCAGCAGACGATCTATTTCACGGTGCCCGACGGCCCCGGTCGCTACCCCTTCCTCTGCAGCTTTCCGGGCCACTGGAAGCTGATGAACGGTCTGCTGATCGTCGAATGACGAGGCCTCTTTGGCCAGCCCATCTTGCCTCGAAAGAAAGCCTCTATGTCGCTCTACCGTTGCCTCTCAATCGCGCTGCTTGGAGCTCTCGTATTCGTCGCCGGGCCGATCTCATCCGGCCGGGCGGCGGAGGCCATCGATGTTGCCACGCGGGCCCAAGCACTCTTCCGCCGCGACAACCTCATCGCCTGGTGTATCGTGCCGTTCGACGCCAACAAACGCGGCCCTGAGGCACGGGCGGCGATGCTCGAGCGGCTGGGGCTGAAGCACTTTGCCTATGACTGGCGGACTGAACATATCCCGACCTTCGAGCAGGAGTGGGATGCCCTCGCAAAGCACGGTGTCGCCCTCGACGCGTTCTGGTCGGTTCCGCCCGATCTGCCCGGCCTCCTCGCAAGCCTTCAGCGGCGGGGCTTCAGGCCGTCGTTTTGGGTGATGGCGTCCGCTCCGGCAGACCTTGATCAGACGGCGAAAGTAAAGCATGCCGCCGACCGGCTGCGGCCACTTGCCGAGACACTGGCGGAGGCGGGCTGTCGCCTTTCGATTTACAACCACGGCGGCTGGGCCGGTGAGCCGGCGAACATGGTCGCCGTCTGTAAGGCCCTCAACCGTGCGAATGTGGGCATCGTCTACAACCAGCATCATGGCCACGACCACCTGCCTCACTTCGCGGAATCACTCACGCAGATGCTGCCGCACCTGCACTTCCTCAATCTCAACGGCATGACGGCCGAGGGAGACAGGCACGGCCAGAAAATTGTGGTGCTTGGCCAGGGCGACCTCGACGTGGAGTTGGCCCGGACGATCTGCGAGAGCGGCTACACCGGCCCCATCGGCATCCTCAACCATACCGGCCACGACGCCGAGGCCCGCCTGCTCGACAACCTCGACGGCCTCGCCTGGATCACCGGTGAACTGACCGGCAGGCCGATCCCCAAGCCGACACCGCGGACGCAGTAAAGTTGATCCCGTCGAGGCTGTGGACACCCTGCGCGACGCGTTGGTCGCCCGACAGCCAGACGAAGTGATATCAGTAGTTCATCTGGTATCAGCGTCGCTTATCCCCTCCGTATGCGGGCGGTACCAGCTGCCGCCCGCACAAGAGCGAGCCCGGTCGCCGCTGCCGCCCTGTTCCTCGAGGGGCGATTCAAGCCTCGCGAGGTCAGTAGTCTTCCGAGACTTGCGCAGCCTGCCAGAGTTCGTCGAACTTGGCTCGGACGAACGGGTTGAGTTGCCCCGAGTAATTCCGGGGCAGAGCGTTTACGCGGATCAATTGGATGACATCAGCCAGGTCCTGAAGTCGATGGGTAGCCGTCATTCCACTGGCGAGTTTGAGTTCAAGCAATGACCCAAGATTGACGTAGGGCACACGCTCGTCATGAACTTCCCGCACTATTTCCGGGGCTGGGAACGACACTGGCTTGGGCCTGCCATCGCCCGGGTAATCGCCCACAATCAGCACATCGACCTTGACTCCGTTCAACGTGTCGCGAAAACCCTTTGATCCTTCGAAAAGATCCAGCCATCCGCGACCAATCCATCGGTCCTTGAACCGAACGAGGTCCTCGCGTCGTATCAGAACACCCACGTCAGCCGTCGTTCTTCGGTGGCCATGTGCATTGGCGGCCATGGCTCCGGCGATCGCGAAAGGAATTCCGAGGTCTCCAAACAACCGGGCAAGCCTTCGCATCGTGTCGTGGACTGGTGACCGTTCGATCATGAAGTCATCGACTCGTTTGGCAATTTCAAGCATTGTGTCCATCTCCTAATCGTAGCAGGAGTCCGTCATCCGGGCCTCGTTTCACCAAGGAGGTGCGGCATGGTGACGGAATACAAGGGCGAGCGGTGTGCCGAGTGGCAGGATCATCATTGCCGGCCCGCATGGAGCAGGCCGAGATCGAAGGCCTTGGCCACTGCCGCCGTGCGGTCGGTGACGCCGAGTTTTTCGAGGATCGCCGACACGTGAAAGCGGGCGGTTCGTTGTGTGATGCCCAGCCACCGTCCGATGGAGCTCACACCATATTCCTCGAACTGTCGGATTGCGACCGCTGGGTGGGTCGAGAACCATGGCACACGGAACCGGATCGAACGGATCAAGGCGGCGGCCACGGCTGCAGGCGGGGGGCGGCAGTAATGTTCGGAAAAAAACAGAGGTTCCAGTCGGAAGGAGAAAGGGCCGCCTTTTGAGGAGAGTCCGACCACTCGTCCTGCCGACCGCGATGGTGCTGATGGCCGTCGGGCTACCCGTGGTGGCCCAGCAAACGAAGGATCTCGGCCTGCAATTGGCTGAGAACACGCCCATGCAGTCGATCGTGCGTCCGCCCCCGGCCGCGGGCAACCTGTTGGAATGCGGCGGCAGGCATGGCCTGACCAACTCGACCGTGAAGAATTACACCTCGGCAAAGCTTGTCTTGAGCGGTAGTGTCCGCGGCTGCATTATTGAGTCGGTGGGACCGGTTGAAGACGGTGGCCAAGACAACCGGGTGACGAAGCTTGATCCATAAAGCACGTCCAGCCCACGAGGCGCCCGATGATCAGATGCCAAGTAAGCTGATGTTCCGCAGCGATTCATGTTCCGCAGCGATTCGCGGAAGCGAAAGGATGAGCAGGTTTACCTGCCGATCACCTGTTGACGTTTTGGAAGAAGCCGATCATGCGAATGTCTCAGCTGTTTGTGCGGTGGCGATTTGAGGCCCTGGGATGCCTGGCCTTTCTGGTTTGGTGGAATCCATGGCTGACTG
>CALAZQ010000391.1 GCA_937926325.1 uncultured Planctomycetaceae bacterium
GACCTGCCCTAACCGTATGATACGAAAAATGGGCTGAAATCGGATAGTTGCTTGTTGCATTTTTCGCAGCCCCCGCCAGCCGCTCGATCGCGTGAAGATCTTCCACCTCAACGACGACGTCAGTAGCGTTTTCCACCACGTCTTCGGGCTGCGGGGTGAGTTGCGTCTGGGGGTCGTCGTGCCGGCTCGATTTTCCCTGGTCGAGGCTGATCCGCAGGGTGTCGGCCGGCGGTCGCGGGAAGAACGAGCCGCCGACCAGCCGGTGGCCGAACCGGCCGCCCCGCCCTTCCTGCCCGACGCCATTCCCTTCAAGCCCGTCGCCGAGTTCACCGTGAAGGGGACCTGTTGGCTCGCCGAGCCCGATGTCCAGGGTGTGGTCACGATGGCGGTGGGGCCGCTGAGCAAGTCGCTGCGGGTGCTCGGGCCGCGGCAGTGGCAGAAGAGGCTCGGCGGCTGGCATCCCGGGCCGCCGGAACCGTTCACCTCGCTGCCGCTGTCTTACGAGCATGCCCTCGGCGGGCCGTTCGACCCCGACAACCCCGAGGGGCATGGCCGTGACCCCGTCACCGGGGTCGTCACTTCGCTGCCGGTGCCCAGGCTCGAGCGGCCCGATGAGCCGATTCGCTCACCGAGCCAGCGGCTGGGGCTGGTCGGTTGCGGCCCGATTCCAGCCGGCTGGCAGAGCCGGCGGCGGTGGATCGGCACGCTCACCGACGCCTGGGCCCGCGACCGCTGGCCCTGGATTCCTGACGATTTTGATTCGCGATTTTTTCTCACCGCCCCGGAGGACCAGCAGGCGGCCGGTTTCTTTCGCGGAGACGAGTCGATTCGGCTGGCGGGCATGCACCCGGAAGGCCATCTGATCACAGCAGACCTGCCCCGCCGCCGGGCTCGCTGCTTCATCGCCCGGAACGCCTCCCGGACCTGGAATGCCCCGGTCGGCGAGTTCGAGGAGGTGCCGCTGGTCCTCGACACGATCGCGATCGACGCCGACAAGGGGTACTACGACCTGGTCTGGCGGGGCCAGACACCGATCGCGCACATCGCCGGGCGGGATGTCCACTCGCTGCTGATCTTTTTGGAACGCCTCAACGAACCGGAGCAGCCGCCGGCCTGGTACCGCGACCTGTTTGACCAGGTTCTCGCCGCCGAGTTTGGTCGGGCCGAACAGCCCGAACTCGAGGCGGCGGAGTTTGAAGCCGAAATGGCAGAGTTTGAGCAGACCCTCAAGGCCCGGCTGAAAGCAGAACTCGTGATCCCGCCCGAGGTGCTGGCAGGCATGGAGGAGACCGCGGCGTTGGCCCGGGAGAATTCCCGCTACTTTGCCGAGGCTGGGAGACCGCAGTATGACACAGTCGGCATGATTGAAAGTCAGCTCGACGAGTTGCGACAGGCAATTGCCGGTTTCGATTCGCGGGTGGAGCAGGGCCTCGCGGCGCCGCAATTGACCAAGGCGAAAATGGCGGAAATTCTGGGGAATTCGGCCGACGAGCCGCTGATTGACCTTCCCGCAATTCGGGAGAATGCGGCCTTCCTCCGAGACAAGCTGGGCGACCCGCATCTCGCCCCTGACACCCGCGAGCAGCTGCTCGACAGCCTGGCCCGCTGGGACTCGACCGAAACCGAGCTTTCCACACTGCTCGACCGGGTCTCAGCCATCCAGCCCGATGTCGAGGCCCAACTGCAGGCGTCCCTGCCCGCCTGGATGCTGCGGGAGCCGCCACCGATCGATGAGCCGCTCGATGTCGAGGCAGCCCGCCGCGAGGGTCTCGCCCATCTCAACCTCGCCGGCTACGACTTTCACGGGCTCGATCTTTCCGGGGTCGATTTCCGAGAGGCTTCACTCGACCGGGTCAATTTTTCCGGCTGCACCTTGCGCGGCTGTGACTTTACTGCCGCGACGGTCGGCCGGGCCGACTTCGGCAGCGCCGACCTGTCTGAGGCGATCCTCGCGGGCGTCGATTTTTCTCAGAGCAACCTCGCCGGGAGCTGCTTCTCCGGCGCAGAACTGTCAGGGGCCAGTTTTTCGGGCCGGTCGCTCGTCGGGGCCGATTTCAGCAACGCGCGGGGTGAGGGGACCGACTTCTTCCGGGCCGACCTGACGCGGGCCCGGTTCAGGGCCGCCGAACTGGCGACGCCGACGTTTACCGAGGCAACGCTCGACGGTGGCGACTTTACCGAGGCGAGTCTGACCAAGGCCGAAATGGACGGCGTCCACTGTCACGACGGCCAGTTCGCCCGGGCCAAACTTGTCAGCTGGCGGGGCGGTCGCGGCTCGGAGTTCGTCCACTGCAACTTCCGGCAGGCAGCGGCTGCGACCTCGATCTGGTCCGACAGCTGCCTCGACGGCAGCGACTTTTCCGGGGCGGTGCTTGACCGCGGCTATTTCGCCGGCAGCCTGGCCCGCGGCACCTCGTTCTATCGGGCTCACCTGGCCGAGGCTCACTTCGAGGACGCCGCCCTGCCTGACGCCAACTTCACGCAGGCCCGGCTGCTGCGGGCGAACCTGACGCGGGCCGACCTGACGCGGGCCCGGCTCACCGCCGCAAACCTGGCAGCTGCAGCACTGATCGACTGCATCCTGCGAGATGCCGACCTGTCGCGGGCGATCACCGTTGCCGCCTCGTTCTCCCCTGGCCGCGAGGAGGCCCGCTGATGGAAACCGCGAGCGGACAGCAGCTGCGGTCGCTGACGGTTCGGCAGTTCGTCCGTGAACTCGCCCACCGTGGTGACATCGGCGTTGTCTACGTTGCCGATGGCAGCGTCTCGGGCGACACGCTGGTCGGTCGGCATCTCGCCGGCATCGCCTTTCGCGGGGTGACGTTTGACCGCTGCGATTTCACCGGAACCACGCTCGAGGGGGCGAGCTTCATCGAGTGCCGGCTGGTCGGCTGCACCGGTACCGACGCCCTCCTCACCGGCAGTTCCTGGTTTGCGACAAGCCTCGCAGGCTGCCGGTTTGCCGGAATCGACTGGACCGGTTCGGGGCTGACGCAGTTCACAGCCGAAGACTGTGCGTTCTCCGGCTGTGACTTCTCCGGCAGCGGCTTCGTCGAGGCGACTTGTACTGCCGCGACCTTCAGCCAGTGCCGGTTCGTCGAAACCCTCACCGCCGCGACGGCGGTGTTTGCGGGTTCGACGTTTGACCGCTGCCGGTTCCAGCGGCCGCTGTTCAATACCGCCGATTTTACAGATTGCCGGTTTCCCGGCAGCAGCTTCGCCGATGGCGTGATGACGGAGAGCGTCTTCACCGGGGCCGACCTTTCCGGGGCGACGATCAGCGGCACGGTCATCTCCGAGACCGCCTTTGATGCCGGCTGCCGGCTGCCCCCGGCCTGCGAAGAGATGATCTTCTCGAAATGCCGGTTCACCGGAGCCGACCTGAGCGGCCGATCGTTTTCGCGAAGCAATTTTTCTGGCAGTGACTTTTCGGGCAGCGTCCTGGCCGGCTCGGTCTTCGGCGAGGCCTTTCTCGACTCGACCTGCCTTCGCGGGGCCGATCTCTCCAACGCCGAGTTTCCCGGGGCCAGCCTGACGGAGGCCGACTGCGCCGGGGCCAACTTTGCCGGCGCGAACCTTGCCGGGGTCAATGCCGCGGCCGCCCGGCTGCGGGGCGGGCAGTTCGGCGGCTCGAGTTGGAAGGGGGCGTCTCTGGCCCGGGCTGACTTTGACTGGAATGAACTGCGGCAGGCCGACCTTTCGGCCACCAGTTGGGAGGCGGCCAGCTTCGCCGGCATCGACTTTTCAGGAGCCGATCTCTCTGGCCGCTCGTTCGTGGCATGTGATTTTGCCAACGCGCGGTTCTGCCGGGCGACGATGAACACCGGCTCATTCGAGCAGAGCAGCCTCAGCCGGGCCGACTGCAGCGACGCCATATTCGAGCATGTCACCTTCGATGCCGCCGACCTGACCGCGGCCAGGTTCGACCGGTCCCGGGTCAGCGGTGGCTCGTGGGCCGGGGCGACGACTGTCGGCGGCTCGTGGGCCGAAACCGTGTTCCACAAAGTCGATTTTTTCGGCCGCCTGCCCGATCCGGCCGGGTTCGGCCAGACCAGCTTCCTCTTCTGCTTCTTTCACGAGATCGACCTGAACGGCGTCCCGCTGGTCAATCTTGACCTGTCCGACTCGATGTTCATGAACTGCTCGCTCGTCGAGGCCGACCTGCGTGGCAGCCGGCTGACGCGGGCGACCTTCCAAGACTGCGACCTGACCGCCGCCCGGCTGGCTGGGGTTGAGGCGGACAACAGCAACTTCGCCGGCTCGACGCTGGCCCGGGCTGACTGCACCGGGGCCAACCTGACCATGTCGATCCTCTCAGATGTCGATGCCACCGCGGCGACCTTCGCCGGCAGCACGATCGAGGCGTCGTTTCTTTCCCGCATGAGGGCGGTGGACGCAGATTTTTCCCGGGTGCGGCTGGCCCGCTCGAACCTCGTCCATGCCGATGTCAGCCGGGCCCGGTTCGAGGCTGCCGTGTTGACCGAGGCGGTGCTTCACGGGCTGGTCGATGAGGGGGTGGCCTGGAGAACGGCCGATCGCAGGGGCAGTTTCGGCACCGATGAGGAACTGCTTCGAGCCGAGCGGCTGATGCCGCCACCGCTGGAGGAATAACCCGATGCCCATGCACCATCACCAGCCGCAGTCCCCATCGGCAGCCGCGGCGACCGTCTCGCCGTTGGCGGAGGTGTTGGCTGCGTCCGAGGCCGCTGGCGGGAGGGGAACGACGGGCCAGCTCTACCTGGGGCCTGCCCGGGTTCAGGAGGCGGGGCGGGGACTGCTGGTGGTGGAGTTGCCGACCGGCCGGCGGACGGCCCAACTGGCCCTGCCGGTGGCCTACGATGCCCGGCCCGGCGACACGGTGCTGGCGATCGCCACTGAGGCCGGCTGTTACGTGATCGGGGTGCTGGCCGGTACCGGCAAGACCAGCCTGAAGGTCGACGGCGATCTGGCGATCACTGCCGCGGGGCGGCTCGATCTCGCTGCCGGCCGGGGTATCAGGCTCTCCAGCAGCCGGGTGGCGGTCGTGGCAGAGAAAATCGAGCTGGCAGCCCGCCAGTTCCTCGGCCGGTTCGCTGAGGCGGCCCAGCGGGTCACGGGGATGTTTCGGCAGGACCTTGGCGGCTCCCGGACCCGCGTCGCCGAAACCAGTGACCTGGCCGCCGGCCGCATCCGCCAGCGGGCCCGCGAGGACGTCTCGATCGACGGCGAACAGGTGCGGCTTGGCTGACGAACAACCAGAGAAGGCGGTCGCCGCCGGCCCGGGGGCCGACGCAACCCGAGGGGCAATCCGATGAACCACTATCCCGCCAGCAACACCCATCCGGCCGGTATCGTGCACGCCGAAATGGATGTCTGCCGCACGAGCGACGGGGGGCGGACAGCGCTTGTCGCCCAGCCGAACACCGCCAGTCTCGGCCAGTCGGAACCGCGGACAACCGCCCGGCGGGTGTTGTTTGTGAATCGCCACGCGGTGACGACCAACACGCAGACCTGGGGCAGCAACAGCGGCGACACCGGGCCGGGGGCGGGCGTCGTGTCGGGAACTGTCTCGGGTCCCTGCCGCATCAAGAGCGGCAGTTGCAAGGTGATCGTCGAGGGCTTCGCCGCCGGCCGGCTTGGCTCACTGACGGCGCACAACGACGCGGCGAAAGCAAACATGCCGGCGGGTTGCCAGATCGAAGCCGGACAGCGGAAGGTCGT
>CALAZQ010000392.1 GCA_937926325.1 uncultured Planctomycetaceae bacterium
CTGGCCCGTGGCAGGCAAAGCAGTTCTCCGACAGGATCGGCCGGATGTGCTCGTTGAACGACAACTTTTCCGGCTGCGGAGCCTGAGCTGGAGTCGGTGTACGGGCCAATGCCAGGGGCACTGCAACAACAATGCCCAGACCTGCACTGCAGCATGCCAGCCCACGAATTAGGCGGGTGCGAAGCCGTGAAGAATCCATGGAGCGATACCTCTAGGGAGCCGATGAAAAGCCTCGCTCACGCAAGACCTCGTCTGGTTCCCCGCGTCGCCGGTTTCGCGGGCCTCATACCCTGAAACCGCGGACCTCGCATGGTCGATCGGCGGGTGCAAAAGCACATTCAGTTTCGCGTGAATGAACTTGACATCTTGATTATACCCTGTTGCAACTACCCGCCCAAGCGATCGGCGAGTGACGGTTTTCGTGAACTATTCGCTGTCTGTGAGCGGCAATTCGGCAACTCAATTTTTGATACGCTGAAGCCATGAGGAAGGCTGCGACGGCATCTGAGTCGGGGTTATCACCGCCGGAGACCTGGGGCGGGTCTGTCTGCGTATTCGTCCTCGTGGCAATCATGTGTGGTGGTACGCTGGCGGTCTCAGCGGAGCCACCGGCCCCGGTGGATCGGAACTTTTCGGCCTGGGACGCCAACCGTGACGGAGTGCTCGCCCGTGACGAGGTGCCGCCGGGCCCACGGCGGCTCTTCGACCGGATCGACAGCAACGGCGATGGCCGAGTCACGCTTGCGGAACATCTGGCCGGAGGCCGTCGGTCACCACTGAAGACGAAAAAAACCGAACAACGGCAGGGACCATCGTCGACTGGTCTCATCCACCACAGCATCCGCCAGGCCTGGACTCAAGAGCCGCAGGGAGTCAAGCGACCGTACACCGTCAAGCTTCCTGAACAAACAGCTGATCGCTGGCCCATCGTAATCCTGCTCCATGGCAACGGTGGGGAAGCGGCCAGGATGATCGGAAACTGGCCCAGTCTGCTCCCAGGCTGGCTCGTGGTCGCCCCACAAGGATATGAACGCAGTTGGAATATCTCGACAGAACGATCAAAAGCACCCGACGTAACCTTCATCAAGGAAGTACTGGCAGATGTTGGCCGTCGCTATCCTCAAGCTGATGGGTCAAGGGTTTCACTCATCGGCTCATCCAACGGTGCTGGCATGGTCTTTCGGCTGCTGATTGAACTCGATGAATCGGTGGCCATTGAAAATGCTGTCGCCCTTGTCTCGTCGATGACGACCGGCCAGTACCGGGACGGTCGCTTCTGGGCTCGCGCCGACGAGACCTCCAATGACTATGACCGTCCCACCACACCGGTTGGCAAGCGACATCTGCTCACCGTCCACGGCACAGCCGACTCTGTGGTGCCGTACGCCGGAGGCCATGGTCCCGGTGGCACCCATCTCTCTGCCCAGCAGACGGCCTCTGCGTGGGCTGTATTCCAAGGGCATGACGGAACGGCGATACCAGATTCAGAAGGCCGGCTCTGCGGAAAAAATCTGCTGCGATATGACTATCCGGCGGCAGCGGTCACGCATATCAAGGTCATCAACGGCCGCCACGGTCTTGGGCCAGCTCAGCCTGCCGTTCAGGCATTGATTCAAGAATTGCTGCTCAGAGTCGAAAAAACGCCCCCTTCCGGTGCAGGCAATTCAAGCTGGGGGCAATCTCGGCCCATTCTTGTCCACACCCGGAACCCTCTGGGAAACTCAAGGTTGTTGGTGGAGTAAACAGAGATCCTGGCCGCGTTACCGGCTGCTTTCCTTCCAAGGAGTTTTGTCTATGTCTTTGCAAATGTTAAGCAGTGTCGGGCTTTTGCTGGGGCTGTTTGTTTCTTCAGCTTTCGCCGCCGAGCCGGTGCGAATGGGCTGCGGGATGATGACCTTCGACACTGTGCCTGGCTGGGGGCTTGATGCTGCCGGGAAGTCACAGATCGGCCCGACCCACGGCAGTGTTGTTATCGATAGCAAGGGTCAGATCTACACCAGCTCAAATTTGGGTCTCTTCGTCTTCACCCCCGACGGCACGCTGGTGCGGCGGCATCTCGGCGGTGACTACACCGGCCTCCACGACATGGAGATTCGCACGGAGGACGGTCGTGACTTCATCTATGGTGCACGCAATGCTGCTGGCCAGGGCATCAAGCTGGAAGCCGAGACCGGTGCCATTGTCCTCAGGCTGGGCATTCCGACCGAAGCGGAGTGCGGTCTGAAAATCGCCAGGTGGGCGCCGACTGCAATCACAGTTGCCCCTAACGGCGAGATCTATCTCTCCGACGGCTATGCCAGCAACCGCATCTTTCGCTTCAGTCCTGAAGGAAAATACCTGTCGCACTTCGGCACCAAGGGCAACGGCCTCAAAGAGTTCAACACCGCCCACGGCATGACCCTCG
>CALAZQ010000393.1 GCA_937926325.1 uncultured Planctomycetaceae bacterium
CTGCGCCGCTGGTCCACCGGCTTCCGCCGGAGGCTTCCAATGGTGCCGCGAACCCTGACCCTAACCCTGGAAGCCAGGAGCGGAAGCGACTGGACACGTGCCACACCGGACGCTGCGGCAGTTTGCACTGCCACTCACCCGTCGCAGGCGGCGGCTTCCAGGGCGGTGATCTTCTGTAACCGGCGTTCGTGGCGGCCACCCTCGAAAGGCGTGCCCAGCCAGATTTCGATCATCTTTTCCTGCTGCTCCGCCCCGACCATTTCGGCGGCCAGGCAGAGGACGTTGAGGTCGTTGTGACGTCGGCTCATCTCGGCGGCCACCTCGTCGTGGCAGGTGGCGGCCCGGACCCCCGGTACCTTGTTGGCGGCAATGGCCATCCCGACGCCGGTGCAGCACAACAGGATGCCCCGGTCGGCTGTGCCCCGGGCGACCCGGCTCGCCACATCGGCAGCAATGTCGGGGTAGTCCACCGGGGCTTCGTCGTGGCTGCCGCAGTCGGTCACGGCATGCCCCAGCCGCTCGAGGAATCCGATCAACCGCAGGCGAGCGGCGACGCCACGGTGGTCGCTTCCGATCGCAATGTTCATTCCCTCGCACTCCGAGCCGGGGCCGACCGATACCCTGCTGCCGAGCCAACCGACAGCTCTCGGTCACCGCTTCTTTGCAGAAATGCCCAGTGTAGCGATTCGTGACTCGAGGTGCTCACGGATTTGCTCAGCACAGCGGCGATAGGTTTCGAGCGATCCGCCGATCGGGTCGAGCACATCCCGCCGGCCCGGCGAGAGCGTCCAGACCCGGTCGGCCAATTCCGGAAACTGCCCCAGAATCGCCGCCCGGTGGGCCCCGGTCATCGTCCAGATCAGGTCGGCCTGCCGCACCAGCCGCTCAGTCAGCGGCTGGCTGGAGTGGCTCGCCAGGTCGATGCCCTCGGCTGCCAGCACCTCCACCGCCTGGTCGCTGGCCGGGCTGCCGCCCCAGGCGGCCAGTCCGGCACTGGCCACCTGAATGCCGTGGGCTTCAATCTCTTCCGGCTGGCAGCCAAGCCGCTCGGCCAGCAGGCTGCGGAAGATGGCCGCCGCCATCGGGCTGCGGCAGGTGTTGCCGGTGCAGACAAACAGCACGACCAGCCGCGCGAGCTGCTGCAGCCGGTCGGCATCGAGCAGGCCAGCCCGAACCACGTCAAAACCATCCGCAGCGATGGCCACCGTCGTCACCGGCCCGGCCTGCGGCGGCGGCCCGTCGTCAATCACCAGCGGCGGCGGCTCACTGCCTGCGAGCGACTCAAGCAATTCGTCAACTGTCACCGGCGGCGCGGCGGGATTCCCCGGCTCGGCCAGCACCATTGGGCCGGCCAGCAGCCGCAGGCAGTCGGCCAGCAGGGGATGGTCGGGGGCCCGCAGCCGCAAGCGATCGTCAGCCAGCAGACAGGGCCGCACCGCCGCCGGCAGTTGCCGCAGCAGACCCTCCGGATGGTTGTCCGCCACCAGCATTGCCAGCGGCCCCGGCCAGCAGCGGCGGGCCAGGCGGCGGGCCAGCGGGGAGAGCTCCGGCACCCAATCGACCGCCTCATCACCGCTCTTCACGGCCACCGTCAGCCGCGGCTCACCGGCCGCAGCCTGCACATAGCCGCTGGCCCGCTCAACCGCCGCCACATTGCGGGCCGCAGCAGCAATGAGATAGTTCGACTCGGTCGGCAGCCCCACCACCTGCCCCTCGGCCACCGCCTGCACGACCCGGTGCACGACGTCGCGGGCGTCGTCGGCCTGCCTGAAATCGATGATGGTCGGAGACATGAACGGGGATCGACGACTGCGAAAGAAAAAGGCGGCAGACCGAACCGGCACGCCCGATCGAACCCCCGAACGCTATCGGAGGCTGCGGCGGCCAGTCAAGCATCGCAGTCTGGGTAACTGCTGCCGCGGGAGGGACAGACTATTTCCACAGGCTGCCCACCCCAAACCGGTCCGCCAAGCTGGCATGGACACTTTTCGCCTTGTGGGCAGAGGTGCCGCTTCGGTATCTCTCCGCGACTTCCGCCGGCAGCGGGAGGCCGTACCCGCTGCCATTACCACCGAACCGCCACCCGAGTCCGCACCAGATGCCCTGCACCCACGCACGAGAGGCTCACGACGCCGGCTGCCCCCGCCCGGTGACGGCACGGGCCGCAGTCCGTCTGCTGGCCGCTGGCTGGCTGGGCCTGCTGGTGCTGCCGGCGGGCATCGCCCGGGCCCAGACCGGCCCGATTCAGCCGCTGCCGAACACGGCCGGCAGTACCGCGGCGACCGCGGCCGACGAGCGGATCGTCGAGGTGCGGATCGAGGGCAACGAGACCGTCGAAATCTCGAAGTTGCCCCAGCTCAACACCCGGGCCGGCCAGAGCTTTGATACGCAGACCATCGAAGAGGACGTCCGCACCCTTCACCGCTCCCGCAAGTTCATCGACGTGCACCCCAAGTACGTCCGGGTTCGCGAGGGCGTGGTGGTGATCTTCGAGGTGGTCGAGCGGCCCACACTGCGGCATGTGAAGTTCGTCGGCAACCAGCACGTCACCACCCGGACGCTGCGGAAGAAGGCCGAGATCGATGTCGGCGACTCGATGGATTCCTACGTCGTCGAGGAAGCCCGCCGCCGGCTCGAGGGCTATTACCACGAGAAGGGCTACGACGCCGCCCGGGTGACCACGGTTGAGGGCAACAAGCCGGGCGACAAGGGGGCGGTCTTCCTGATTGACGAGGGCCGCAGCCGCAAGTCGCTCTGGACCACCTTCGTCGGCAACAGCATCGCCAGTGACGCCCGCCTGCTGACGCAGATCAAGTCGAAGCCCGGCTTCTTCTGGTTCTTCGGCGGCGATGTCGACTATGAAAAGATCGACAGCGACGTCGACACGCTGACCGCCTACTACCGCAGCCTCGGCTTCTTCCAGGCCCGGGTCGGCCGCGAGGTACAGGTGATGAACGGCGTCGGCCGCGACTGGGCGGTGCTGACCTTCGTCATCAACGAGGGGCCTCGCTACCGGGTGCGGAACGTCTCGTTCGTCGGCAACGAACGCTTCAAGGGCGAGTTCCTCGAGCGTGATCTCAAGCTGACCAGCGGCGAGTATTTCAACCAGTCGGCGATGGATACCGACCTGGGGGCCATCCGCGACATCTACGGCGGCCGCGGCTTCGTCTTTGCCGACATCCAGGCCGACCCGCGGTTCCTCGAAGAGCCGGGTGAACTCGACCTGGTCTATCGAATCATCGAGGGCCAGCGGTATCGGGTCGGCCAGATCAATGTCCACATCCGAGGCGAGAACCCGCACACCAAGCACAGCGTCATCCTCAACCGGCTGTCGCTGCGGCCGGGTGATATTCTCGACATCCGCAAGCTGCGGTCCGACGAGCGACGGATCTCCTCCAGCGGCCTGTTCTTGAACGACGCCGCCAAGGGCGAGGGCCCGCGGATTGTCTTCAGTAAGCCTGAGCCGACCGACGAACTGATCGCCCGTGATCCCAACCGGCCCGGCTTCCGCGGCCAGAGCCCCGACGACGGCGAGGCGGTGCTCGACCTGGTACTTGAAGGCCAGCTGGCCCCGGCGGACGCGGCGACCGCCACGACCGGCACCCAGCCTGACCAAAAAGCCGGCGAACGGTCGCAGACCGACAACGGCACCACCACCGAGAGCAGCCAACAGCGGCACGCCGCCAGCCAGCCGGTCTGGCGGGGTCAGAGCCCCGGCTATCGGCAGCCGGCCGCCTACGGCTATCAGCCACCCCCAGCTGCCAACCCGGTCACGGCCAACAGCCCGCCGGCCTACAGCCAGGGCTATGGCCAGCCAGCCCAGCCGGCCGCCGCCCCCTGGGCCAGCGCGGCGGCAGCCGTCGCGGCAGGTGCACCGGGCTATGGCCAGCCGCAGGCTCCGGCCGGCCCCACCCAACTGGTCGCCCAACAGCCGATCGAGCCGCTCCAGCCTGGGGCCCTGCCCCCGGCCTCGGCCCCGCCCGGCTTTGCCCAGCCTGGCATGGGCCAGCCCGGCATGCTGCCCCCCGGCGGCCAGCCCG
>CALAZQ010000394.1 GCA_937926325.1 uncultured Planctomycetaceae bacterium
TTATTCGTTGAACGAGGTGAGGTTTGTCATCCCGTCCAACGGCGGCCTGTACGACGGGCAGTTTTCAGCGAACGAACTCCTGTTTCAAATCAGGATCTACGAGCCCTTCCGCGGCCGCGGCTGAGGCTCTTCAGGAACGGGCCCCAAGACGTCGGGCTGAAGAAACTGTCCGTCCGTCGAGGCAGTGTTTTTGGTCGAGCCGGAAGTGGAACTGCGTGAATCGGCCGGATGAAATGTCAGAGAGCCGCTCGCGAGTTCGTAATCGATGGTGGCGCCGTTTGAACCGCCCACGGTCATGCTGTCGCTGACGATGCTGAGCGTGTAAGGGCTCGTAAAGTTGGACAAGTCGAATGCGAGGTTGCCCGGCGTCGTCACAGTCCTTTGCATCGACATCGTCAGGCTGCCGCTGCTGCTCGGACCGGTGCCGTTGCCACCTCCGGTTCCGAAGAGGGTCTGCTCGCCGGGATCGTTCACGTCCCAGACGACATCCACGCCGCCGCTAATCGAGGGCGAGGATGTTGGGTTGGGATCCGTCCAGTCGATTTGGAAAGTCAGGGAAAGCGCTACGGTCACCGCGTCCAGTGTGCCGAGCGCCGGATTGAACGGCTCGAACGCATCCGTCACCTCCAGCGAGGCGATGGGGTTATTGCTGAATCCGTTGGTCACGATGCTGCCGGAATAATCTGATGCGTCATACGTGACGCTCTCGATGATTTGGGTGGCATCCGCACGGCTTGTGAATACCGCGAGGGCGATGACCGCTGCGGCAGGGAAGGCGGATTGCAGGGAAGGGAACAGACCTCCGTTTGAATGTGCAGCTGACGGCATGCAGCAACTCCAATTGGTGGGTGTCAAGGGCGAACATTTCCATGAGGCGAGCAGCCCGCACGATGCCCAACTGGCGATTCCGAGACGGGCCATCGGCGAATTGGCCGAGGCGGACGATATCACGAGCAAATGCCCCAGCAGGTCCACACGAAAAAAATGGTGACGAATCGGCGGGATCCCGTGACGAATGGGCGGGCGGAAGCGGTCAACGCACGGTTTCTTCGACCGTGTCTCCCGCGGGATGAACCGCTCCCGGGAGGCCGCAGGAGTCCGCACCAAGCGACGGCAAATGCCAGGCAGGATGTCTTGTCCAAGGGGACTGGCTGTCTGCGGGTCCTTGGCAGGTGGGTGCTGTACGGTGTACGCTTGTGCTCATGGTCACTCTTGCCGAGATCGAATCTGCCGCCGCGGGACTCTCGCCTGCCGAGAAGCAAGAACTGATGCTCTTTTTGGCGTCGCGACTCCGGGCCGAGGGCGCCCCACTACCCGAACCACGAACGTTCACGCCCGATGAGATTGCCGGCTGGATCGCGGAAGACGAGGCGGACATGCGGCGGCTTCGAGCGCGGCCGTGAGGCTGTTTCTCGACTCGAGCGTGCTGATCGCTGCGGCCGTGTCGGCGGAGGGTGCCTCCCGGGAACTCTTTCATCGGGCATCGACGCGGGACTGGCGTTTGATCACAACGCCGTACGCGGTTGACGAAGTCAACAGGAATCTGGCGGGCTTCACCGCTCCGGTCACGGTCGCGTGGCTGCGGCTGCGATCTCGACTCGATCTGGTCGATGATGTATTGACGATCGACAAGCCGGCCGTGTTTCCCGTGAACAAGGACCGGCCGATCCTGTTTAGTGCCCTGGCGACGGCTGACGTCCTGTTGACTCTCGATCGCGCCGATTTTGGCCGCCTGCTCGGCACTCGTTTCTACGGACTCGCGATCATGACGCCCGGAACGTGGCTCGTGCAGGAGGCCGAAGCTGGCCGCGAGGGCGCCCCCTGAGTAGATAAGGATCGAGACGAGTGGTGTAGCCAGTGCGACACCATGCGAAGAAAGCTCCCCGAGTAGGACTCGAACCTACAACCTACCGGTTAACAGCCGGCCGCTCTACCATTGAGCTATCGGGGATCAACAAGTTCCAAGAATAGCGTTCCAGGAGCCCTGATGCGAGAGAGTGGGTTTGCCTGCGGACTCGCTTGGCAGGCCGGATTCTGGCAGGCCGGGCCGGTGGCGAACGGCCGACTGGTTCCACGGGTTTGCCGGCGGCCTTCAGCCAGGCTGGTCGCCGGCCGATTGCTCGGAGGCCGGCGGCTCTCCCCGCCGCTTCTCGAGGAGGACGCTATTGCCCTTGGCGTTGTACTCGATCCGGGTCATGAACGACCGCATCAGCATCACGCCTCGGCCGCTGGGTGACTCGAGCCTCTCTTCCAGGGTGCAGTCAGGCACGGTTTCGGGATCGAAGCCCTCTCCCTCGTCGGTCACCTCCAAGCGGACGACGTCAGGGCTCACGTGGCATTCAACGCGAACCCGCTTGGCCGGATCGAGCCGGTTGCCATGCACGACCGCATTGACGAGCGCTTCTTCGGCCGCCAGGTGGATTGCAAAAATCTCGTCGGACGGCCAGCCGTGGGTGCCGAGTTGGGCGAGCAGTTCATCGGTGACCAGCCGGCTGGCGCCCCGCTCACTCGGCAAATCGATCGATTGCTGCCACGCTGCTGCCGGGGGTTGCTCCGCCATGCCGTCCACTCCGCGTTCGGCCTCGTTGCCGGCTCCTCCGGGATCGACCGGTCGATACCCGGGTATCTCGTCAAAAAGCAGCGAGGCCCTCGGCCAGGTCGCTGCGGATGTCGAAGACCTTGTTGAGCTTCGTCACCTGGAAGACCTCCAGGATACCAGGGGCGATCCCGCACATTTTGAGGCGGCCTTTGGCCGTCTTTACCTTCCGGTCGAACGTGATCAACTTGCCCAGGGCGGCACTCGACAGAAACTCAACACCGTCGAAATCGAGGAGAATCGCCTTGCGATTGTCGAACTCGACGAGGGCGAAGAGTTCCGTACCAAGTTCCTGGATCGCCGCTTCGTCGAGGATTTTCGCGTCCTGAAACCGAACGACCGAGACGTCGCCCGTCTTCGATACGTCGATCCGCTGATGGGTAGCCATCGCCTCCCTTTCTCGTCCGGCCGACCGATGGGCCTGCCATCAGCCGGTGACTGGCCGGAAATGCCGACAAAACCTGAACCTTACCCGTTTCGGCTGCCGCCTGCCACGGGCGGGAGGCCGGCCGCTGGTTCGTGCCCAGCTCTGCCAATCTGGCAGCGAGGTCACCTGGCTGCGTGCGGTTGCCGCATGCCAGGCGACACCAAAATGAACCGGGAAACGCGACAATTTGGCCTTTCACGAGCCACACTGGGCCCGTGCCGCGGTTCTGGCGCGCGACTTGCTCTTAGGCAGGTACCGATCCCTTCGTGGGCCGGTCGCGGCAGGTCGCTCCCCGGAGCGTGTTTTTGGCACGACGGCGGAAGCGATCCGGGGCCGCCCGATCGAGCGAAGGATTCGCGAGCTTCCCATCCGTCCTTTTTTCAGATTCCCAGCAGAGGCCACGACGAGCATGACAGCGACTGCCACTAAGCCCGCCCGCAAGAAGTCGACCCTCATCCCCCTCGGCGACCGCGTGGTCGTGGAGCGGGAGGAGAGCGAGCAGAAGACGTCCGGCGGGATCCTCCTGCCCGATTCCGCCAAGGACAAGCCTGCCCGCGGCACCGTCGTCAGCGTCGGCGAGGGGAAGTGCGACGACAAGGGTGTCCGGCACCAGCTGCAGGTCAAGCCCGGCGACCGGGTGATCTTCACGAGCTACGCCGGCGAGGCTTTCAAGGTCGGCGACGAGGAGCTCCTCCTGATGCGGGAAGACGACATCCTCGCCATTCTCGACTGACCAGCGACCCAGTCTATTTTTGAAACCTGACCAACCACGACCAACCAGCCACTCAGGAGAAAACGACCCATGTCCAAGATGATGGCATTCGATCAGGAGGCCCGCGAGGCGATGCGACGGGGTGTTTCCAAGCTCGCCCGCGCCGTCAAGGTGACCCTCGGCCCCAAGGGCCGCAACGTGATCCTCCAGAAGAGTTTCGGCTCTCCGACGGTCACCAAAGATGGCGTCACCGTCGCCAAGGAAATCGACCTCGAGGATGTTTATGAGAACATGGGTGCCCGGATGGTCCGCGAGGTCGCCAGCAAGACCAGCGACGTCGCCGGCGACGGCACGACGACCGCGACGGTGCTCGCCGAGGCCGTCTTCAACGAGGGCCTTCGGGCGGTTGTCTCGGGTGTCAATCCCGTCCAGATGAAGAGCGGCATCGAGAAGGCCGTCGCCGACATCACGGGCAAGCTCCGAGAGATGTCGATTCCGGTCAAGGGCAAGAAGGAGATGGCCCAGGTCGCCTCGATCGCCGCCAACAACGACGCCGAGATCGGTGATCTCTTGGCCGAAGCGATGGACAAGGTCGGCAAGGACGGCGTGATCACCGTCGACGAGGGCAAGAGCCTCAAGACGGAGATCGAGTTCGTCGAGGGAATGCAGTTCGACCGGGGCTATCTGTCGCCCTACTTCGTGACCGATCCCCAGCAGATGCAGTGCGTCCTCGAGGACTGCTACATCCTGGTCTTCGAGAAGAAGATCTCGACGGTCAAGGACATCGTGCCGCTGCTCGAGGCGGTCGTGAACTCCGGCAAGCCGCTCCTGATCGTCTCCGAGGAGGTCGACGGCGAGGCGCTGGCCACGCTGGTGATCAACCGGCTGCGGGGCACCTTCCAGGTTTCGGCCGTCAAGGCACCCGGCTACGGCGATCGCCGCAAGGCGATGCTCGAGGACATCGCGATCCTGACC
>CALAZQ010000395.1 GCA_937926325.1 uncultured Planctomycetaceae bacterium
CAGAAGTGGCCACAGTTGGGAAAAATTGTGAGTGACGATTGGGGCAGCATGCGTGCCAGCCGTGTGCCGTTGTCAATAAAAAGCAGTTTGTCGGCGTCGCCCCAGAAGACCTTTGTGGGCAGCGTGATCTTTGTGAGTTGCGGCTCCAGGCCCGCGAGCGACTTGGGATAGTCGATGAACCAGCGAAACATGTTGTTCATGCGACCCGCCAGGCCGGCGATGTAGTCGCTGGTTTCTTCTCTCGAGGGCTGATAGTTGACGTAGCAGAGTCGGTAGGCCCCTTCGATCCCTGCACCGGGCCCGGCCACCCGCATCACCGTTCGCCAGAATGCAGAATGAATAAGCTTCTCAATCAGGCTGCCGTTGCTGCTGGCGACGAGGCAGGGGCCATCACCGACAAGGATGCTTGCGGCCTGGCAGGCGGGGGAGGCCGCATAGGTCAGCGCGGCCGGCATGCCAATGTCGGGGCCGACGATGTGGGGTCGCTTGATACCCTTGGCTCTGATGAACTCGGCGAGAAACTCGGCCTGGCGTGTGAACGACATCCACTCTTCACCGCCCTCGCTCCCACCAAAGCCTGGCAGGTCGTAGGCCACGAGTTGAAAGTCACGGCCAAGCGGCTCCCAGATTGAGTCAAATGCGAGGATGCTTTGGGGGAGCGGATTGAGCAGCAATACCGTTGGGCCATCGTCGCGTCCACCGCGTGCGAATCGCACGTTGACTCCCGCCACGGTGTCGAACTCCAGCGGAATCTGTGGAGCAGTTGTTCGGGGTGGCTGCCGATCAGGCGATGCGGCCTGCAGGAGCCGCATCATCGGTCGTTCGGGTGAAACCAGCATCAACGCCGAAGCATTCAGGCGATCGAGCCCGTTGATGCGATAGGTGCGAGGTTTTGCCATGGTTTTGTGTCACTCCTGAAGGGGGCGATGGTATCAGTCGGGCTCTCTCGCCGGCTGTCGGCTATCCGCATTTGGCAAGCCCGGCTACGCTGAAACTGTCCGCATTCAACCACGACCTTTCGATCCAGCGAGAGCGATGACGCGTCACCGAGAATCGTTTCATGATCTCGACGCGATGACTCGGCTGTTTGGCCGTTGGAACGGGTCTTTTCTCCAGCTCTCCCGAGGAAAGTTTGCAGCCGAGGCGGGAGTTGCGCAGGGAAGGAAGTTGCGGTGCTTTCAGGTGCAGGCCAATCAGCACGTGAGAACTCTCGGAGGAGCGGATGGCACGACCTGCACACTGATTCCTGTGACAGGGCCACTCGGGGAGTGTTGCTGGCAGCAGCGGCGGGTTGCTGCTGGCGAGGTGATTCTTCGCGGTTGTGATATTCCCTACGACGCCAGCATTGAGCCAGCCGCGAAAGTCACGGCATTGCTGGTCTCAGAGCATCAGCTTCGAGAGGCGCATCAGTCATTGATGGGTCGAGAGATCGCCCGTCGTTTATCGGGATGGCATTCCCTACACGTGGCTCCCGTCCGAGTTCCGCGACTGCTCACGCGAGCCGGGGAGTTTCTGGCTGCATCGGCTTCGACAACTGTGGGGGCTGCTGTCTGTGAAGATGCCTGCTTGAGAGAACTCGTGGCATGCATTGCGGATGGGCCCGCAGAGATCAGGCCGCTGGCATCCCGGGCGGCACTCGTCAAAACCGCCCTGGAGTTTCTCCACAGCACACTCAATCGCCCCGTTTCGAGTCTGGAGATCTGCCAGGCTGTCCGAGCGAACGACCGCACGTTGCGGTTGGCGTTTCAGGAAAGGTTTGATGTGGGGCCGGTCGCCTATCAACGGATTCTGCGGATGCACGCGGTCCGCAGGGCCCTGAAGAGCAGGGAAATGCGGAGTGTTCGCGAGGCAGCGATGATCTTTGGGTTCACGCGACTGGGGAGTTTTGCTGCGGAGTACCGAATCCACTTTGGTGAGCGGCCCTCAGAAACGCTAGGCAGCCGACCGAGCGGCGGCTGATATCCGCATTCGGCAACGTTGTGCACGGCAGTCTCCCTTATCCTCATGATGATCTGCTGCTCGACTTCCGCAATCTCAAACACACGTTCGCAATGCACCACCCACCGAACAACCTGACCTCTTCAGTTTCTGTGATCGTCGATCTTCCGTATGAACGGTTTGATCTCGCCGGTTGGCTTCCTAACTTCACAAACGAGGAGTATCTCGCCTGCACGCCTGGCACCAGGGCGCATCGGCAGATGTTTGTCTACCGGGGCGATGATGGAAAGAACGTCTACCGCAATGACGAGACGTGCGGCGGTATCTTCATGACGCAGCTTTATCGAGAAGCGATCATGGAGCGAGACCATGTCTTGCTGGTTAGCCCACGGACCAAAGGCCGGTTTCTTGAACGGGTTCCCATGTCCTTCCAGATCACGTGGGACATGAGGGTTGAGCCCTTTGGCGAACAGCAGAGCCTGTTTACCTGCGGGATCGGGAGTCGCCTCAATCTGCTCTACAGGATGGCCAGTCTTTTCATCTGCCTTCAGTTCTGGGCAGATGCCCACTGCGAGGAAGAAACTCCGCACTTTGCTGAGAGCGCGGCGAGGTGGGCTACACGAAACGAAAGCGACCGTCCGCCGTCGTTTGTGAGCCCGACTCGAGGTTGAGGCCGTATGCTGACAGGGCCGCGCTCGTAGTGGCAATCGCCGGTGCTTCTGCCGTGACCAGTGTTCCAACAAGACGATCCTGCAGGAGTCGGTGACTTGCTTCGAGTC
>CALAZQ010000396.1 GCA_937926325.1 uncultured Planctomycetaceae bacterium
TCAGTTCTACGGCGGCTGCGACGTGATCTGGCAGTTCTAGTTTCACGGCTGCCGGGCCATCCATGGCCCCGGCAGCCTTGGGCCCACCGCGGGGGCACAGCCCCCGGGTGGGCCTGGGGGCCGCCCTCCCGGCGGCCGACAGGAGACAATCTCCTAACTCTCTAGGCGAAGGCGCCGCCCACCTCACGGTGGGCGGCGTTTTTGCTTTTCACCGCCCGGGTTCGTGCCTGTCGCTCGTCGGCTTCCCGGCAGTTCTCCCGTTCTGGGTGCCCGTTCATGTCTGTCCAATCCTGTTTTCAGGCAAAGATACGTCGATAAACGCCAATTTCTTGTGAAACTGGGTGCCTGGAGAGGGCTGCGGGCTCTGCGGCGTTTCGGTTGATTGTCAGGTCGGTCGATCGCTGCTACCGTTTCAATCAGTTTCCCAAGGACGGGCCTCTCGGCAGAGGCAACGGTCGCCCGATGAGAGTTTGGGTTGACTGGTCGCACGGAGGAAAAGTGCAAATGAACGTTCGGGTTGGGCGAATTGCCCGTGTCGTGCCGGTGGCTGTCATTGCAGCCAGCCTCGCCTTGGCATCAGCCGGGCTGGGGGCGGAAAACTGGCTCACCAACTATGACGAGGCGATGGCCGAGTCAACGAAGACCGGCAAGCCGGTGCTGACCCTGTTCACTGGCAGCGACTGGTGCCCGCACTGCCGAACACTCGAGGAGCGGGTGCTGGCGACCCCTGCCTTTGGCCAGTGGGCTGAAGAGCACGTGGTGTTGCTGATGGTTGACCTGCCCGAATCGGGCATCACGCCCGAGGTTCGCAGCGAGCGATCGCGGATCTGCATCAAATACGGTGTCAGGACCTTCCCGACGGTGCTGGTGCTCGACTCATTCGGCGAAAAGGTGGCGGAAGAAAAGGGCTACCGCGGGCTTTCTGCGGCGAGCTGGATCAAACGCGTCGCTGCCAAGACCCCCGCACCCCAGGCGGTCGCTGAGGCGGGGCAGCCGGTCCTCACCAGCCTGGGCGAGGCGGTCGATACCGCCCGCAAAAGCAAGCGGCCGATTCTGCTGGTGGTCAGCGGTAGTCGGGAGCAGACAGCAGCGATTCGGTCTGCCACGCTGGTCAATGACCCTGAATTCCATGCCCTCTCGGAAGAGAGCTTTGTCGTGGCGGCACTCCCGGCGACCACCGAGAATGGGGAGCAGGCCGATGCCTCGCTCGACCTGCTGCTCGGCGGCCGGCTCGAACCGGATGCGGTGGAGGTGATTGTGACCGATGACGGTGAGACGCCGGTCTTTATGGCCTCTGGCAGCCAGTCACCACAGCGAATTGTCAGCGGGCTGCGGCGGTTCCTGGTGGCACGACAGACGGCCCGTCGGGCAGGGGCGACCCGGCGGTAAGTCCGCCGCAGATGAGCCTGCTTCGGCCCTGCGGCCGCCACTGCACAACTGCGGCAGTGCTGCTATCGGCCTGGAGTAATCCCGACGAGAGACGCCATCGGAATCGTTGGAATGCTTCGCTCGGCCGATTGCTGGTGAGCGGTCCGGCTGCCCGACGCATGCAGGTAGCCGGCCAGCCAGCAGCCCGCGAGCGGCAGGAACGCGAAGAGCGGGGCGGCCAGCCAGGGAATCCAGACCGAGCCGCATGCCGGTTGGCAGCGGGAAGCGGAACCAGCGCTGCTCGCCACGTTTCTTGCTGACACCGATCGCATGCCGCGCTCCCGTTCGACGGGCTTTTTCATGCCGATCGGCTCACGGTGAACCGGCAGCATGCCTCGTCGGACGGTGGAAATACCGACTTCAGCCGCTTCGCGGCAACCTCAGATTGAAACGGCGAAGGTGGCCGAGGCGGGGCTCGAACCCGCACGGAGATTCCTCTCCACGGGATTTTAAGTCCCGTGCGTCTGCCTGTTTCGCCACTCGGCCGAGTGTTGCGGGATCGTAGTCGGAATCTCACCGATGTCGCAAATGGCCGCACCGCCGGCCCCGGGGCTGGAATCGGGCAGCAGGGCATCGTACGGTCAGCAAGACGCAGGCCGGCCCAGCGGTGGTACTGGCGCTGAGCACTGGATGGCTGGAGAATCTGGGATGGTGGCAATGGCAGCGGGTGATGCGGCAACAGCTGCCCTTCCCGGTATCGACGGCTTTCTGGGCACCCGGGCCTCGTTCGGAATGGATGTCGTGGTTGTCGGGCTTTTCGCCCTCTTGCCGGTGCTGGCCCTGAGCATCGTGATGGTCAGGCAGGGCCGGTATCGCGTTCACAAGGCGCTCCAGATCTTCATCATGACGGCCCTGTTGGCAGCCATCGTCGTCTTTGAAGTCGATATTCGACTGATCAGTGACTGGCGGGTGCGGGCTGCGGCGAGTTCCTATTGGCCGATGGGGGTGGGCCTGGCCCTCGGCATCCATTTGATCTTTGCCGTCTCCACTCTGGTGCTGCTTCTTTGGGTCTTCGTTGAGGCCCTGCTGCGATTCCCCCGGCCGCCACTGCCCGGAAGCCACAGCCGCCGGCATCGCCGTCTCGCCTGGCTGGCCGCCGCCGATTTGCTGGCCACCGCGATCACGGGCGGCATCTTCTACTGCTTGGCGTTTGTGTAGCGGCACAGCCCGATGCCACCGAAATAGAGTGCCGCCAGGGGGGTGGCCAGGAAGAGCATGCTGTAGGGGTCGGCCGGGGTCAGAATGGCGGCGGCGATGCAGATCACGACGAGGGCCATTCGCCACTGGCTGGTGAAGGTCTCGGCTTCAACGATGCCCAGTCGATCCAGAAAGACCATCACCAGCGGCAGTTGAAAGCCGAGGCCGAACCCGACCGGCAGAATCAGGACAAACCCCAGCCACTCACTGATGCGGGGGTCGGGGTCGAGCCCCAGCCACTCATTGAAGGCCAGCAGGTACGAGAGCACGAAATCGAAGACGAAGAAGAAGGCGAGACCGACCCCGGCGAGAAACAGGGCGGTACTCACCGGCAAGAACAGATGCACCAGCCGCTTCTCGTGCGGGTAGAGCCCGGCGGCCACGAAGGTCCAAAGCTGGTAGAGAATCCAGGGACCGGCCAGCACGAAGCCGACGAGCAGCGCAGCTTTGACATAGATGCCGAAGGCTTCCTGGGCACTCAGGGTCGTGATGCTGACCCGGCTGTCCCGGGCCAGTGGCTGCCAGAGCAGGATCGGCTCGAGGGCATCGAGCGGAAACGTTTTCCCGTCGGCTGGTGTCTGCTGCCGGCCAGGAAGCCGGCCTGGATGAACCTCTCGCAGATCGAACGACAGGCCGTAACGCTCGACGGCATCGACCACCTCTGCCCGGGAATAGGGCAGGGTGGATCCCCCCTCACGCCGTGGCTGCCAGGCATCGAAGGCTTCGATCGCCCGCTCGGTATAGTAATCGCCGAGAGCCCGACGGAGGGGGGCTTCGATCAGATGAACGACTGGACGGGCCACGAAGAAGCCGACGATGACGCCGATCACCAGTCCGATGCCACCGCGAATCAGGCAGGTCCGGAGTTCCTCCAGGTGCTCCCCGAAGGTCATCGTCGACCCCTGGAACAGATCGTCTTCGTCAGTGGTGGTGACTGCGGCCATGCGGTGGGACCGGGGTGGGTGGGAACACGCGTCTTTCGCAACAGTATGAACCAGGCGGCTAGACTGCAAGCCGCGGCGGCTGGTTGCGACTGGCTGGCCGGCAAACGCTATCCATTTGCTTTGGGAGCCTCGTTTGCTGTCTCTCTTCCGCTCCACGATGTCCTTGTGGCTGGTGACGGCGAGCCTGCTGTGGCTGCAGCTGCGTGGGCAGGCGGCCGCCGCGGACTGGCGGCACCTGCTTGAGCGGGGCTGGTTCAGCCTGGCTCGTCAGGCCGCTGCCACCGAGGCTGCCCGTCGGACCGTCGCTGAGACGGTGATGGCGGTCGATCAGGCGAGTCGACAGCGAACAGCCTGGATTGAGCAGGCCGATCGTTGGCGGCTGGTGTGGAAGCAGCCGGAGGTGGCCGCCACCGTCAGCCAGACCGACCGCCTCGCGGCCTGGGGCAGCCGCTACGGCCTGCACCTGGTGAGCCTGGCAGCCGGACGGCCTCTCTGGGGAGGCGGCCCAGCCGGCGGTGGACCGCTGTTTCCGCGGCTCAGGCCGGTCATGCAAACCGATCTTCCGCAGCCCGGTCGGCCCGGCCCGGTGGCACTGGCCGCCGGCCGGCTCGTGGGGCTGGTCGATCGGCCCGTGGCCGGATCGAGTGCCGGGCCGTTGCTGGCGGCCCTCGATCTGGCACCGGCCGCCGAGGGGCGGCTGGTCTGGGCCCGTGAGCTTGACCCAAACCTGCCGCCGGCTGCTGCCGGTCTGGCGGTAACCTCGGCTGCCTGTTTCGTCGCCTGGCCGGACGCCACCGCTGCGACGCTTGAACTGATCAGCCTGGCGGCTGCCGATGGTGGGCTCCAGTGGCGCCGCTCGTTGCCACTGCCGGCGGGCTTCGATCGGCAGCAGGATGGCCCGGTGCTGGTGACCTGTGCGCAGCACCTGCTGGTCGTTGCCCTGCCAGGCGGCCTGCTGGTCGGGGTGGCGGCAGACACCGGCAGTGAGTGTTGGCGGACGACGCTACCGGCTGGGGATGACACGGCAGCCGAGTTCATCATCGACGGCCTCGCGGCAACTGCCGATGGGCTGGTGGTGTTGCGGCGACAAGCGGCTGGTCGTTCGGGCCAGCCCGAGATCTGCCGGCTCAGCCTGCTGGACGGCCAGCCGGCGGAGCAGTTCCGGCCACTGGCAGACCTCCAGGCAGCGGCGGAGGACGCAACCGTCTATGGGCTGCCACTGGTGCGTGGGGGGCACGTGATCTGGCCTACGCGGCAGCCATCGGCGGAGGCCGCAGCACGGCTGCTGATCTGCCGGCTGCCGGTGGGGCCAACCGCCGCCGCGGGTGCCCAGGAGCCACCGCCGCTGGGCAGTCGATTCGCCGACATCGTTGCTGGAGGACCGACAGAGCCAGCGGTGGCAGAAAAGGTTGCCAGTTCCCGGCGGCTGGTTGTCAACGCCGGCGAGGGGCTTTGGTGTCTTGAGCCGACTGGCAGGGAGCCGGCCACGGTACAATCGGAGCTGCACTGAACACGGGATCGACCATGTTAAGCACCTCCTCGTCGGCCGACCCCGATCGAGCCGCTGCCGCCCTCAGAACCGTCCACCGCCTCGCCAGCGATGTCCGGGAGGCGATTGCTTCAGCGGTTGTGGGGCAGCGGCGGGTGATCGATGAGCTGCTGGCCGGGCTGCTCTGTGGTGGCCACTGCCTGCTGGAAGGGGTGCCAGGACTCGCCAAGACGTTGATCGTGAAGTCTCTCGCGGCATCGACCGATCTCGACTTTGGCCGGATTCAGTTCACCCCCGACATCCTGCCGGCTGACATCCTCGGAACCGACGTGCTGGTCGATCGGCCAGATGCGGGCCGTCGGCTCGAGTTCCTGCCCGGCCCCGTCTTTCACAACGTGCTGCTGGCCGATGAGATCAATCGGGCACCACCGAAGACCCAGGCCGCTTTGCTTGAGGCGATGCAGGAGGGGCAGGTCACCATCGGCGGCAACCGGCATCTACTGCCCGACCCGTTCTATGTGCTGGCCACCCGCAATCCGATCGAGCAGGAAGGCACCTATCCGTTGCCTGAGGGGCAGCTTGATCGCTTCCTGATGCTGGTGCAGATCGACTATCCTTCGCGTGAGGAAGAGGTCGAACTGGTGCGTCGGACGACCGGCGTTGCCCCAGCGACCGTGAGCAGCGTGATCGATCGCGAGACGCTTGCCGAGTGTCGCCGGACGATCCGGCAGATTCCGGTCGCCGGCCCGCTGCTTGAGCAGGCGATCATGCTCGTGCGGGCGACTCGTCCGGTTGACCCGCTGGCTCCCGACTGGGCGAAGCCGCTGATCGAATACGGTGGTGGACCGCGGGCCGCGCAGGCCCTCGTCCTCGTCGCCAAGGCGCTGGCAGGGCTCGACGGCAGGCCCTGCGTCGGCCTGGAGGATCTGCAGCGGGCAGCCGGGCCAGTGCTGCGGCACAGACTGGTGCTGTCGCTGACGGCAGCTGCTGACGGGATTACTGCCGACGAGCTCGTTGAGCGACTGCTCGCTCAGCTGCCGGGCCATGGCGGGGCATCATGAGCCCGCAGCTGTTTTTCGCGGACTTGTCGGCCGGTTTTGATGCGCCGCAGCTCCTGCCCTGGCTGGCAGCTGGAGGCCTTCCGCTGCTGCTGGCCTGGCAGGTTCACCGGAGGTTGCCCCGGGTTGCCTTCGGAGGCTTTCAACTGCTGCGGGAGGCGGCCCGGGCGACCGCGGGCTGGCCGGTTTCCGCCGGCTGGCTGATCGTCGCGCTGCGAATGGTACTGCTTGCCGCTGCCGCTCTGGCCGCCGCCGGGCCGTACGTTGTCAGCCGATCAGCAGGAGCTGGGTTTCTGCAGCAGGACTTTGAGAAGCAGGGGCGGGTTTTGGTGGTGGCCGAGCAGCCGACGGAAACCGCTGCTGCCAACGAGCCGACGAGCAGAGCGGTCCTGGCTGCGTTCGCTGCCGCCGGAAACGGCCTGAGGCCGATTGCTGCAGAGCCTGTCGCCACGCTTGCCGAGGCTTTGGCCGCCGGCCGATCGCGTCACGTGCTCGTCATCTGCGACGGCCTGGTGCCATCACCTCAGGAAGCAACTGACTGGTGGCAGTGGATCGAGGCTGGTGGAGCGGGCTTGGTGCTGTTGGGTCCGGAGACGCTTCGTGATCGGGGCTGGCCCACCTGGCAGCAATCACTGACCAGCCGGACGGGGCTAACGTTTGCAGGGGTGGTGGAAACCGGCGGCAGCCAGTTGGCTGCCGGGGCTGGCTTGCCGGACCGCCGCTCGGCCGGGAAGCCGTTGGTCGGTGGGTTGACCGCGGTACCGGGGCCGACGATCGAGCGGCTGGTCGGCCTCGGGCTGCCGCACCAGCTGGATGAGTTCGCAACACTGGCTGTCACCGGCAACCAACAGCTGCCGACAGCAGTCTGTCGGCCGCTGGGCCGCGGGGCGATTACCGTCTCAGCCCTGCCGCTGAGCCTCCGGGCAGCCAGACCGCCGCCTGCTGATCCGGCTGCCGGCCGGTGGAGCGACCTGACCGCCTGGCCGGTCTTTCTGCCCTATTTCCGCGGACTTGTCGGTGAAACGGTCGCCGGTTGTCGAACCGCCGGGAGCGGGCTGAACGCCCGGTGGTCGATCCCGCGGTTGCCCAGCCTGCTGCTGCTGGTGGCCCTGCTGGCCTTGGGAGCAGAGGCTGCCCTTACGACCGTTGGAGCCGCTGGTGGAGAGTGGCGCCGCGGCCGGCCTGTTTTGCAGCGAGCCCGCTGGTGGGGTGGCCTTGCCCGAGCGGTCGCGGCGGTCACGCTGGTTGCCCTGGCCTGGCAGGTCACGCGGCCGCCCTCGCCGGTGGATGGAGGACAGACTGCGGAAGCACCGGCACCAGACGGCACAGCCAGCGAGCTTGTGGAGGCGGAACTGCCGCCACTCTGCTGGCCGGGGGAAGAGGTTGAAATTTCGGTCACGCTCAGTGGCCGGCTCGCCACCCCGGCGCGGCTGGCCCTTGACGGCCCCGCGGGAAGACTGGCTGAGATGTCGCTGGCACCCACGGTGGGCACCGTGGCTGCTGCCGACGCCGAAAAAACCGTCAGGCTGCTCTGGCAGGTTCCCCGGGGTGTTGCGACCGGGCCGTGCAGGCTGCAGCTGCGGTGCCTTCCACCAGCCGGCACGCCTGCCGATGCTGCCGGCTTCTCGGCCGGGTTGCTTGAGGCCAGCACAAGAATTGCCGATCGTCCAGCCAGGCTGCTGCTGGTCGATGCCGAACCGCGGTTCGAGTATCGCTTTGCCCGGCAGGCGATGGCGGGCGATCCTCGGTTTACGGTCACCTCCAGACCGCTTGCCGCCGACCAGCCGATCGCGGCCATCGACTGGGCCGACCATGATGTCGTCTGGCTGGGCGACTGTCTGGGGCCACCGGTGGAGTCAGCGGGATTCTCACTGCCCGGAATGCCGGCGGCTGCGGTTGAATCGCTTGGGCAGCAGCTGGCCACTGGACGGCTGGCGGTCGCCTGGCAGCCCGGCGAGCGGTTCCGCTGCACTGGCTTTGCCGTCGGCCGGGCGGCGGAATGGCTGCCGGTCAGGGCCGACGGCCCGCTCACTCCACCGCTGCGGACGGGCAGTGGACTGCCGCTGACGTCACAGCCGGCTGGTATCGCTGCTGGCTGGCTGCCGGCTGACCGCCCGTCGCTGGGCCGGGTCTACGGACTGCTCAGGCCCGTTGTTCTGCGGCCGACCACGGTCGCGCTGGCGACAGCTGTTGCCGGCGACAGCGGGGCCGCCATGCCCGGGGTTGTGCTTGGCCGTCATGGCCAAGGAGCGGTGCTCTGCCACCTCTGTGAGACCTGGCGGTGGCGGGCTGACCGGCTGCCCGATGGAAAGAATCTGCACGAGACCTACTGGCGGCAGACCCTCTGTCGCCTGGCGACACCACCGCTGCTGCGGCGGCTTGGCGTAGAGGCTGAAGCGATCTCGTGGCCGCAGCGGTTCACGCGACCGCAGCCGGCGGGGAGCGGGCAAGTCGCGCAGCGCGAAGCCGATTCCGCGGGGCCTTGGCACTGGCGACGCCAGCTGTTGCTGGCAATGCTGGTGGCCGCCTGCCTGGTCGCCTGGCGGCCGCAGCCCTGGCCGACTCAGTCGAGGGAAGGCTGATGCGATCAGATTTGCCAACCGAATGTGCCGCCAGACTCGCCCACCGCCTCGATCGGGCCGTGCGGCGGGCACGGATCGATCTGCTGCTGCGGCTGGCTGGCCTCGGCTGCGGCGTCGCGGCTGCTACGGCGGCAGGAGCGGCCGGTCTCGATTGGTGGATCAGACCCGGGCGGCTCTGGCTGGGGGGCAGCGTTGTCTGGGCAGTAGCCGTCGCCAGTGTTGTCTGGTTGGCCCGGCGACTCGCCAGCTATCTCAGTGGACCGGGGAAAGTCGCCGGCTGGTGGCCGACCCGGTTGACCACGGCCCGCCGCTGGGAGCGAGAGCTGCCGGCGGGCGGTTCGCCGATCTCGGCTGCAGTCGGCTTCCTCACGGGCTTCGGCGGGGATGCTCGGGGGGCAGTTGAGAAGAACCTCCTCGTTGCGACTGGTCAGCCGGCTGCGACTGCGGCGTCAGCGGCAGACTTCGCGGCACTTGCCATTCAGCGGGCTGATCAGGCTGCCAGCGAACTGCCGCGTGACCGCTGCCCCACCACAGGGCTGACAACGGCCCTGCTCGGGCTGGCCACTGGGATGGGGCTGCTGCTTACGGCCCGGCTGGGCCCGGCGGAATGGCAGACCGCGGTCATGCGGCAGCTGCCGCCGGCGGTGGGCGGCTGGCCGCCGGTGCGGACGTTGCCGAAAACCGCCAGGCAGGTGTTGCCGGCACTCACGCCGGCCGAAATCCCGGCGGCCACCCGCCGGCTGATCGCCCGCTTGGCGGCCTCTGCCCAGGCGGCACAAACGACTGACTTTGAGACGATGCTGTTGCGGGTTGCCGATGAGGCCGGAGAGTTGGTCGAACGGCTGCCGGCCGCTGCCGCTGCCGGCATCATCCGCTGGGCTGCTGAGCGGCTGCCAGCGGTGGCGGTCCCTCTGCCGCGGGCTGACCAGGTGACAGCGGTCAGGCGGATGGCGGAGGCCGGCAACGCCGCCGCTGAGCTTGCAGTGGTCGCGGCCGGGCAACAGCAGCTGGCCGAGCAGCTGGCTCGGCTGCTGGTTCGGCAGCCCGGCCTGCTTCCTGAGGAGTTGCCGCTGCGGGCACAGCAGCAGCTGGGGACGCTCGCTGCGACGCAGCGGCGGCTGGCTGAGACCGCGGCTGCTGCTGCGGTCGTTCTGCTCGATCGTGGCCTGGCTGCGCCAGTGCCAGTCCGGCCTGCCTCGTTGCCTGAGCTCATCGGCCGCAACCGGCTGGCGGTAGCCACCGCTGCGGCCAGTCGCACGGCCCGCGGCCTAGCCGAGGCGGTGACACCGCTTGGCCTCGACATTCCGAAGTCAGGCGATGTTGCCGGCGCGACCCTCTCTGATTCACTCACCCTGGCAGTGGTCGGGCTGACAGCCGTAGCTCGTGAGCTCGATCGGGAAAGGCAGGAGCGGGCCGAGGCTCAGGCGGCTGCCGCTGGCGAGTTGGCCGCTGCCCCCCTGACGGCAGCAGCTGGTGACCGAAACCGGCAGCCGGCCACAGGCGAGCCGGCTCCCGGTGGTCTGCCTGGTATTGCCGGTCGTTCGGCCGGTGGCAGCGCCGCGACCACGTCGCCGCCGGTCGCTTCCCCAGCCGCTGCAGTGGTGGCCGGCCCTGCCTGGAAGCTGGCGACGCCCGCACGGCCCGCAGTTGGACGCGTGGCAATCGATCGCACCCTGCCGCCGGCCACCGCCGAGGCGTTCAACGACTATCTTGAGCGGCTCGGGCCACCCCCAGTGGCCCCGGAAGTTTTCTCTGAACAGGTCAAACCATGAAAGGTTGTCCGGGTATTTTCGAGGGTTCTTGGTGAAGCGTCGGGGCCAAGCCCATGCCATCTCGTCGGACGTTCGTTTCAGGCATCCTGCCTTTCACTCACTCGACGGAAACCTCGCTTCTCCATCCCAGGCTGCGCTCAGTTTCCAACGCCGCTCGATTGGCATGGGCTCGGCCCCTCACCCACTTCATTTCAAACAAGAACCCACCATGAACGAGCATCACGGGTTGCGGCTGCTGATTTCGCTGGCAGCGACGGTTCTGCTGGTGGCCCCGACGGTCAATGCCGATGGACTGCCTGGTGTTGATCAGGCTGTGACTGCAGCGCAAATTACGGCTGCTCGCGACCGGGGGCTCGACTGGCTGGTGGCGGCGCAGCGGGAGGATGGCTCGTGGGGCTCGGGTGGGTTTCGGGGCAGTGCGGCGGTCACCGCCCAGGGCCTGCTTGCCCTGCTCGGTTCGGGCAGCACGCCGAGGGCCGGTCCCCATGCAGTTGCTGCGGGGCGAGCGGTCGAATTTCTGCTGGCGTGTTGCCGGGCCAATGGGTTGATTGCCGGCAATGAGGCGGCGGCCCATGGGCCGATGTATGGCCATGCCTTCGCCACGCTGGCCTTGGCGGAATGTCTTGGTGAACAGTCGGCTCGCGAGCTACGGCCACAGCTGGTGGCCGCGGCAGAATTGCTCGAGCGGTCGCAGGCTGCTGACGGGGGCTGGCGGTACCAGCCGCGGCCACAGGAGGGTGACGTCTCGGTGACCGCGGCCATGCTGGTGGCGAT
>CALAZQ010000397.1 GCA_937926325.1 uncultured Planctomycetaceae bacterium
GCTGCGGCCGGGATCGCTGGCCGGGCCGGTAGCCCATGCGGTTGTGGTCGTTGTCGTGCAGGGCGAGCATCTCGTCGAGGCTGTAGCCGGTCGGGTCGATGCCGTGGGCCTGTAGCAGATGCCGCTGGATCGCCTCCAGGCTGGGCGTCCAGTCGCCGTTGACGTTCCAGCGGGGCCCGGCCCGGCGGGTGATGGCCGTGACGGCTGTTTCAGCTTCAGCAGCCTCATCAGCACCCAGCACAAACGAGGGCAGAAAAGCGGTTTTGATCGCTGCCAGCAGGCAGCCAAACGCCGATCGACGATTCATGGTGTCGTGATTCCTCAGAAACCGCCTTGTCGAAACGTACCACACAAATAACGTCTACCGAGAAAGGCCAGGAGATTTCGTGCTGGTGACCGAGCGGCTTCCAAACCATTCAGGTAAAGTAGGAAGGCCCATTTCTGCAAAAAAGAGCTTTGACGCGGGCAAAAATAGCCAATAAACTCCTGATGGGTGCAGGCGGTGTGTAGGCGTGCTTTGTTCTTGGGCCGACGATTGATGGGTAAATTTGGTGAATAAAAGTACATCCATCGCGATTATTGGCCTCGTCTTGCTCGCTGGGTGTGGGCCGCAATCCGAAGGCCTCCCAGATCTTGCCCCGGTGACTGGAACGATCACCATGGACGGGGAACCGCTGGCAAATGCTTCGGTCACTTTCGAGGCTGCAAGCGGGGCAACCTCCTATGCCACCACCGGTGCCGACGGCACCTATGAGCTGAACTACATTCGCTCCAGCAAGGGTGCCGGTATTGGTCCCAATACAGTGCGGATTGAGACTGCCACCGATGCCCCGCCCAGCCCTGGCTGGAGAGATCCCATTCCCTCTATCTATAACCGCCGAACAACGTTGCAGGCTGATGTCAAAAAAGGTGAGCCCAACATCATTGACTTCGCACTTGAGTCCAAGCCCGCGAAGCAGAAGCGTTAGATCACTGAAAAGCAGTCTGCGTAATCCAGCTTTTGTCTTCAGAGTTCCTCTTTTTTCTTCATTAGGAGATTCGTCATGAAACAGATGCCCTGTCCGCCGGTGCGGCGGCCAGCCTTTACGCTTATTGAATTGCTCGTTGTGATTGCGATCATTGGTGTTCTCGTTGGACTGTTGCTCCCGGCGGTTCAGCAAGCGCGAGAGGCGGCGAGTCGAAATTCCTGCCAGAACAATCTCAAGCAACTTGCGCTCGGGATGAGTCTCTACGCCGAGACCTTCGGTGGCTATCCGCCCTCGTACCA
>CALAZQ010000398.1 GCA_937926325.1 uncultured Planctomycetaceae bacterium
GCGCAGCCCGGATGGCGAAGCGAAGTTTCCGTCGAGTGAGTGGAGGGCAGGATGCCCGAAGCGAACGTCCGGCGAGATGGCATGGGCTCGCCCCGGCGCTCGCAAACCAATCAATGAAATTGTCCCAGGCCCCGGCGACGAGAGGTAGCTCCACATGACGAGCCCCAGGACAATCGACCTCAACTGCGACCTCGGTGAAGGGGCGGGCCATGACGCGGCAGTGATGCCGCTGATCAGCTCGGCCAACATCGCCAGCGGTGGCCATGCCGGCAACCGGCAGTCCATGCTGGCAGCGGTCACGCTTGCCCGCGACCATGGCGTCGCCATCGGCTGCCACCCGGGCCACGACGACCCCGCCCACTTCGGCCGGCGACCACTCCCGATCAGTCCCGAGGCGGCTGCCGATCTCATCGCCAGCCAGCTGAGCCGCTTCGCTGCCATCACCGGCGCTGACCTGCACCACGTCAAGCTGCATGGAGCGCTCTATCATCAGGTGGGCAATGACGAGGCTCTGGCTGCTGCCGTCAGCCGGCGGCTGGCCACCGACTGGCCGCAGCTGGCGTTGTTTGCCGCCGCTGGCAGCCGGCTGGCGGTGATCGCCCGGGAGGAGGGTCTGCGGGTCGCCGCAGAGGCCTTCGCCGATCGTCGCTATGACGCCAGAGGCGGGCTCGTCCCCCGTAGCGACGCCAACGCGGTGATCGACTGCCCCGAAACAGCCGCCGCACAGGCGGTTGCAATCGTCTCGACAGGCCGTGTTACTGCCGCCACCGGTTCAGCCGTTTCGATCGCTGCTGACACCCTCTGCATTCACGGCGATGAAGCTGACCCGGCAGGCTGCCTGCGGGCCATCCATGCCGCGTTCGCTGCCAACGGGATCACCGTCGGCCCCGCTTTCCGCTGATAACGACACGAACGTCCCAATCTACCCTGCAACTTGCTGACGTCGTTGGGCTGCAGGAAACTAAGGAACTCTTTCCCTTCCCGGAGCCCTCCCATGAATCGCCCTGCGAAACTTGTTCTTCTCGCCCTTCTGCTCAGCCAACTCCTCGGCATACCAGCTCAGGCCGACCAAGCCGAACCCTACGACCTGGTGATCTACGGGCCGACCAGTGCCGGCATTGCCGCCGCCGTGCAGGCCAAACGCATGGAACTGAGTGTTGTCGTGGTCGGCCCTGACACCCACTTGGGCGGTCTCTCCTCGAGCGGCCTCGGCTGGACCGACAGTGGCAACAAGGCTGTCATCGGTGGGATCGCACTCGAGTTCTACAAGCGGGTTTACGACTCCTACGACCAGCCCGAAACCTGGAAATGGCAGGACCGGGCCGCCTATGGCAACCGGGGCCAGGGCACCCCCGCAATGGACGGTGAAGGACGGGCCATGTGGGTCTTTGAGCCACACATCGCCGAGCAGGTCTTTGAAGACCTGGTACGGGACCATGCCATCACGGTTCACCGCGACGAGTGGCTCGACCGCTCGGGCGACGGCGTCACAGTATCAGAGGGTCGCATCCACACGATCCGGATGCTCTCAGGCAAAACCTACAGCGGTCGCATGTTCATCGACGCCACCTATGAGGGCGATCTGATGGCGGCAGCCGGTGTCAGCTACACCGTCGGTCGCGAAGCCAACAGCACCTACAACGAAACCCTCAACGGCGTGCAGGTTGCAAACGCCGACAAGCACCAGTTCACCAACGACATCAGTGCCTACCGCGTACCGGGCGACCCGACCAGCGGCCTGCTGCCCCGCGTGCACGGCGACGGCCCCGGCGTTCAGGGCGCCGGTGATCACCGGGTGCAGGCCTATAACTTTCGCATGTGCCTCACCCGGGTGCCGGAAAACCGGGTGCCCTTCCCCAAACCGCCGGGCTACGACCCGGACCAGTACGAACTGCTGCTGCGGGATCTGCTGGCCGGCTCGCGGCACATCAAAGGCAAGTTCGACATGCTGCCGAATCTCAAGACCGACACCAACAACCACGGGTCATTTTCAACCGACAACATCGGCATGAACTACGACTATCCCGACGCCAGCTATGACCGCCGGCGGGAGATCATTGCCCAGCACCGCACGTACCAGCAGGGCTATTGCTACTTCCTGGCCAATGATCCACGGGTGCCGGCAGATGTGCGGCAGTGGTACGGGGAGTGGGGACTGGCCAAGGATGAGTTTCCTGACAATGGGCACTGGCCCCATCAGATCTACGTACGGGAAGCCCGCCGGATGGTCGGCGAACTGGTGGTCACGGAAAACCATCTGCGGCAGACGATCCCCACCAAGCGGTCCATCGGCATGGGCTCGTACAACATGGACTCCCACAATGTGCAGCGGTATGTCGACGAGAACGGTTTTGTCCGCAACGAGGGCGACATCCAGGTCAATCCGGGTGGCCCCTACCCGATCGACCTGGGGGCGATCCTGCCCCAGCGGGACGAATGCCAAAATCTCTTGGTGGTCTGCGCAGTTTCCAGTTCCCACATCGCCTACGGCTCGATCCGGATGGAGCCGGTCTTCATGATCCTGGGCCAGAGTGCCACCACCGCAGCCGCCCAGGCCCTTGAAGCCGGAGTCGCCATCCAGGAGATTGACTACGCAACTCTTGCCAGACGGCTCGAGGCCGACGGTCAGGTGCTCGCCTACACCGCCGAGAAGTGAGCCCCAGCCGCTTCCCGGCTCACTCGTGGAGAACCACTGGCAGCACAGCCATGACCCGGTGTCGCAACCAGCAGGCTGAGCAGTGCCATGCTTACCGCTGGGTGGCTCATCCAAGAACCTCTTCGAGTGCGGCCCGCATCACCGCGACGAGGTCGGGCGAGTTGGCTGGTGTCAGATCGTCCCCGGTCCAGAAGCCGACCCCAAGCACCCCCTGTCCAACCAGCATGCCGAGGCCATCAATGGTCGGGCAGCCGGCGGCGGCCGCCGCCTTGAGCAGTCTGGTCTGCGGCGGGTTGGGGATGACATCGGCCACCACCAGATCCGACCGCAGCGAACCGGTCTCGATTGGCACCATTGCCTCAGCATCACCGAGGCCGATGCTCGTGCAGTTGACCAGCACGTCGATCGTGGGCGGCACGGCCACGGACCGCTCCCAGGCCTGCGTGTGCACTGGCAGGTCACGGGCTGCCCGGACAAGGCCGGCGACTTCTTCTGCCCGAGCGGGGCTGCGATTGACGATGGTCAATTCGGCCACGCCGGCCAGCACCAACTCCACCGCGATCGCCCGGGCCGCCCCGCCTGCCCCCAGCAGCATGACACGGGCCCCCTGCGGATCCCGCAGCGGCGTGAGGGACGACAGAAACCCCTTGCCATCGGTGTTCTCACCGGTCAGTCGGCCATCCCGGTTCACCACGCAGTTGACCGCATTGATCAGCCGGGCACTCTCGCCTAGGCCGTCGAGTTGCTCGATCACGGCCACCTTGTGCGGCATCGACAGGTTAAAGCCCCGCCAGCCCATCGCCCGCCCGCCGGCCACTGCGGCAGCCAGCCCCGCAGGCGCGACCTCGGCGTTGATGTACCGCCAGTCGAGGCCGAGGTGCCGGTAGCCGGCCTCGAGCATGACCACGGTCGGGTTGTCGTCACAGGGCGTGGAGAAGCAGCCGGTGAGTTCAGCGCGAAAACCGGGCATCAATCAAAGTCCTTTCGAACCAGAAGCAGGGTGGACGCAGTTGGCCGGAAGCCTCATCCGGACTGCGTTCACTTAGGCGAGAATATCGTGCATCACATGGCCGTGGACATCGGTCAGCCGCATGTCGCGGCCGCCATGCCGGAAGGTGAGGGCCTCGTGATCGATCCCAAGACAGTGCAGCACGGTGGCCCAGAGGTCGTAGAGGGTCACCGGCTGCTCCACAGCCCGGTACCCGAGTTCGTCAGTCGCCCCGAAGACCGTGCCTCCCCGGACGCCACCGCCCGCCATCCAGACACTGAAGCCATAAGGGTTGTGGTCACGGCCAGCCGTCCCCTGGGCAAAGGGCGTGCGGCCAAACTCACCGGCCCAGACCACCAGCGTGTCGTCGAGCAGGCCGCGGGCCTCAAGGTCGGCCAGCAACGCCGCAATCGGCTGGTCGACCTGGGCGGCCATCTTGGCGTGCCCCCGCTTGATGTCCCCGTGCTGATCCCAGGGGTTGGCCCGGTTGCCCCCACCGATGTTGTAGGCAAGGCAGGAGAGCTCGATGAATCGCACGCCCCGCTCCGCCAGCCTGCGGGCCAGCAGGCACTGCCGGGCGTAGGCCGCCTGCTGCTTGTCGGCGGCGTCGAGGCCATAGGCAGCCTTCGTCGCCGCCGTCTCACCCGAAAGATCAGTCAGTTCAGGAACCGCCGCCTGCATCCGGAAGGCGGTCTCGTGGGTGCGGATCGCCGCCTCAATCGCGTCCTCGGCAGCCGACCGGGCTCCAAAGCGACGATTGAACGAAGCCAGAAAGTCGAGCTTGGCCCGCTGTACGGCCAGTGGATCAGCGGGGTTGATGTCCCGCAGGGCCGGGGTGGCATCGATCTTCAGCACCGAGCCCTGATGATCGCTGGGCAGGTAACCGTTGCCAAAACAGGGCAGCCCACCATGGGGCGGGCCGGCATCGCCACTTTGCAGCACGACGTAGCCGGGCAGTTCCTCGCAGGCTCGGCCCAGGCCATAGCTGATCCAGGCGCCGGCACTGGGATGCCCCAGAAAGGGAAACCCGGTGTGCATGAAGAGATTGCCCTGGGCATGCTCGCTGAACTTGGCCGTCATCGAGCGAATCACTGCCAGCTTGTCGACCTGGGTGGCAATCTTCGGAAACAGCTCACTCACCTCAGTTCCGCACTGGCCCCGCGGCTTGAAGGGCCAGAGCGTCGGCATGATCGTGCCGTTCTGATTGAACTGCGTCCGCTCAATCGGCACCGGCATCGGCTGGCCGGCCCGCCGGGCCAGTTCCGGTTTGGGATCGAACGAGTCGACATGGGAGACACCACCGCTCATGAAGAGAAAGATCACCCGCTGGGCACGGGGAGCGGCTGCGGCCTGCACCCGGCCAGCAAGCAGCGAGGCGAGGGCCACACCCCCAAACCCGGTGGAGCAGCGGCCAAGCAGGTCGCGGCGGGAGAAACCCGATGGCCCTGGCTGCGATTCAGTTGACATGAATGAACTCCTCGAGATTGAGCACGGCATGGGCAAGATCCTGCCAGAGCGGGAGCGAGGCTGCTGCGGCGGACGGGTCAATGCCCCGCCGGCTGGCCTCACGGCCAGGGGCATCGGCCCGAATGATTGCCGGCCGGCAGCTCTCAAGCACCCCGAAGAGGGCGTAAAAGTCGGCCTGTGAAATGGCATCAAACTTATGGTTGTGACAGCGGGCGCAGGAGACGGTCATCCCGAGAAAGGCCTTCGAAAGCACGTCGATCTGGTTGTCGGTGAACGTCACCAGTTCATCGAGCGGGTCGGTCGGGTTGAAACCGTGCGGCACCATTCGCAACTGGCCGATGCCGAGGGCGCTTTCGTTGACCTGCCGTTCGGGATCGATGCGGGGGTCGGGCAGCAGATCACCGGCAATCTGCTCACGGAAGAACTGGTCAATCGGCAGGTCCGAGTCGATGGCCCGGATGCACCAGTCACGGAACTGCCAGGCATGGGGAATTGCTGGGTTGCCTTCGCTGCCGTGGGTCTCGCAGTAGCGAACACAGTCGAGCCAGTGCCTCGCCCAGCGTTCGGCAAAGGCGGGCGAGTCGATCAGTCGGTCGATCAGGCGGGCCCAGCGATCGGGCCGCTGATCTTCCAGAAAGGTTCGCCGCTGCTCAAGGGTCGGTGGAAGGCCGGTCAGTACGAGCGTCGCCCGTCGCAGCAGGGTGTCAGGGTCGGCCTCACCAGCCGGCCTTACCTCCACTTCGGCCATGCGGCTAAACAGAAACCGGTCGACCGGGTGATCACTGCTGGCCAGCCCACAGGTCGGTGAGGCGAGCCTGGCCGTCGTCGCCTACGGCCCCCT